>DASTSJ010000373.1:0-2234 GCA_035760765.1 Edaphobacter sp.
TGTGTCATCTGCGGATCGGCGGGTGATGGAGTGGCGGAGGTGGAGATGGGGGTTGGAGGTGCAGGGGGGGCCGCAGCAGCCCCATGACCATCAGTGAGACAGCAAGCGCCGTGTGCCGTAGCAATCGGCTTACCGATCGCTCGGCGAGCTGTGGCTCCAAACCGCAGTGACGTTCAACTTTCGACCCACTCCAGCGCACACGGATTCCAGATCGAAGTGGCGGAGATGTGGAAACTTGACCGCGAACCACTTTGGAGTTTGCAACATTCGAGTCGCACGTTGAGGTCTACACGACTGCAAACACGTCAGATCTGGCGACATCACTGTCTTTTCCCGATGAGGCGGGTCGCCACAACATTGCATTATCCTGGCTTCCCACTCGAACACGCTCTAGACGGTCATCAGCGAGACATCGCGCAGTGACAATTGATCCTACCTGGGCTGGCTTGATCGGCGCTTTGGGCGGCGTGAGTGTAGGCGCAGTAGCTGAGACGCTTCGCGCAAGCGCAGTATTCAAACGAGAGAAACGCTGGGCATTCGGTGAGGAGCGGAGACAACATCGCGAGCAAGCATACGAATGCCTCGAGCAATTTCGGGAGGTCTACGGCACATCGTACGTCAACACCATGCATTCAATGGCCTTCAGTACACCATCAGCTCTGAAGGCTTCAGAGCGCGCTGTACCTTGGGTGAGACTCCAAATGCTTGTGGACTTCTACCTTCCGGAATTGAGATCCAGATTGCGGAAGATTCAAGAGGTCGGTCCTGCTCTGGGGACAGCACTTGCGGAAGCCCTTACAAGACCCGTTCACGCCGCGGAGCAACTCAAGGCTTCCCTCGTCCCGCTCGACCGTGCTCATAATGATTTGACCAGCGCCGTGGATGCGATGCGTGACCAGATCGTTGCACTTTCCAATGCAATTCAGCTCGAGAAGGCCAAGAGCTCAGGTAAGTAGCGGAGCAAGGTGTGCCCGCAGCTGCTTGCGCACGCGCCTCCGCTTATTGCCTCACAATGCAGGAGCCAGCCAAGCAATTACACCCACGCTGGAGAGTGGCCTTCACGCTTTACCAAGGCCGAGGGCTCGAGTATACGGAGATCGCGGGGATCACGGAGTCTCGGTTCGCACGGCGGAAATGCAACGTGCGTGCGACCGGAGCGCTCCGACATCAGCTAGAGGACTCGCTTTAGTGAGTAACCTGAGAGCGAAAAGTGCGTCCACTCATAGGCCGACAATTCGACGGGCCAGCTGTGCTGGTCGTCACCGCACGAACCTCGCGCCGAGCTGATCCGCCAGTATTTCTAGTCCATTTATGAGGGCCCTGTCCGCACTGGCCCTGCGGCAAACACAAAGCAGGGCGGACGGATTCGCCCGCGTTTCCGTGGCGTCAAGAACAACATCGAATAGAGCGCCCTCTGACGTTTCGATCTCCACAATGCCGATGTAACGGGAAAGCACGGATCCGCCGACTAGCGTTAGGAGGCCTTTCTCTGAAAGTCCGAACTCGAACCCCATGCGCTGATACTCAGTACCAAGTCGGTAGCGATAGTGAAGGACGATGTCCCGCGAGAGGTGTGGGAACATCAAGCCAGTTACCTGGGCAAGCTGGTGCCCGAGCGCACGCATCCTTGAGACGGTCAGGCGAACCTTTATCGGAAGAGGGACGACTAGTCCCTTGAGGAGGGAGAGTTCTGCAGGAGTGCGATCCGGCCAGCGGATTTCCAAACCAGTGCGAACGCCGCTCTGAACCGTATGCCCGAAGAGCTGCACAGAGGCATAGGGCCCAAGCCGATCATCGTGGACGTAAATTCCTTCGATGGCCGAAGCAGCGTCCCGGTAGTGGAGATTCGGATCTACCTGCGGCTTTACATCTGAGAGCTTCAGGCCTACACCACAGACAGCATGGCCATCGCCATTCCCCTGCATTGACTCGATGGCAATTATCGGTGCGAAACCCGAGGCGATGTAACCCAATAGCTGGGCTCGATCGGCATCAGGCCCAGCCGGCCGGTGGACTACCGGAGCCAGCCCTGCGGAGCGGATGGCCTCGCAGATCTGCTGAATGGTCAGGCCCTCTGAAGGGAGCGCTCTGCCACCTATCAACAGGTATCGAGATGCTGCCTCGGTTATTTCCGCTGGCGCGGGTGTCGGCAGAGATTCCCTCGGCGCAATGCTCTGGACTGCGCACCAAATGGCCGTCGTCGCACATGCACTGACTCCCTGGTCCTGCTGCTG
>DASTSJ010000374.1:0-2740 GCA_035760765.1 Edaphobacter sp.
GGGACCTTCTTCGCTGGTACCGGAGCCGGAGCTTTCTTAGCGGCTGCAGACGCGGCAGCCTTTGCCGCCGCTGCCTTCGCGGGCGCCTGCTTGGCCTGTTTCACAGCAGCAGCCTCCGAAGCCGCAGCCTCAACGGGAACCTCTCCCTCAAGCGCAGCTCCGGCTTCCACCTCTGCTGTCGCCGCTGCGGCCTTCTTTCTGCCCTTACCTGCTTTGGGTTCTTTCCGTCCGGCCCGAGCGCGGCGCAGGCTCACTGGCGGAGGCGGTGCAGGAGGTGAATATGGCTCCAGGAACGCCTTCTGCTCCTCGGTGGTCGACAGATGGTTATCCATCAGTTCGAAGAAGAGCTTTTCGAGCAGATCATCGTAGCCCGGCAGATCAGGAGTTATCCGCATCTCCTGCATCAGCGTGTAGGGGATACGCTGCCGTGCCTGAGGCCACTCCGTGTAGAAGCTCTTGAGCTTGTTCTGAACGCCCGCGCCCTTCGCATGATGCGCTGCCCAAAGCACCGCCGCCGGAGAAGCGGAGTGGAGCAGCTTCCAGGCCTGCGACGGCTTTGCAGCTTCCTTGCTCGAAAGCTGGGCCGCAAATGCCTTGCCGGCCGCCTCAAGACCGTCGATCTGCTCTACAAATCCTTTGCGGGGGAAGCTGCTCTTCAGTGCCGCAATGTCCTTGGGGGCCATCTTCGCGGTCAGGAGGGGAAAATTGGCGGCTGCCGCTTCAGCATAGATCCCGTGAATCTGAAGCTGCAGCTGGGCATCCCTCAGCTTTTCAAGCTCATTCGCGTTGGCTTTAGTAACCGAGACGGCAGGGTTCAGGTGCTTCATCCACCCCTCGGCCTCCAGCCTGCTCAAAACCCGCAACGGATCCTCTTCGTGGAAGATCTCCTCCGTCTCGTATCCACGCTGCCATGCCGGCATTGCCGAGATGTAGCCCTCTTCCTTACCCGTTTCATAGCGGCTGCGTGTACGCTCGTCCATCTGCCAACCCAGCCGGGCCATAAACCTCGCCGCACGAATCATCTGAACGGGGTCTTCGATAAAGCCGTAGTTGTTCACCAGACGGAGTTCGCGATTCTCGATGTCGGCTACGCCATTCAGAGGGTCCATCAGCAGGCCATAAGAGCCTTCGTTCAGAGAAAGCGCCATAGCATTCGCTGTAAAGTCCCGCCGGCGAAGGTCTTCCAGAATGGTAGCTGGCTTGTAGACTGGCTTCCCCGGTTTTGGATACGTGACCGAGAGCGTCGACCCGATCTCCATCCTGACACTCCCTGGAAACTCGACGAAGAACGATTGAGTCGCTTCCGAGTCTCCAGAAAGCTTGCCGCCAGCTTTCTCTATATCTTTCTTGAGCTTAAGGGCATTTCCCTGAACCACTACATCAAGATCGCGAACCGGTGACCCGCTGGTTAGATCGCGTACTGCTCCTCCCACCAGGAACAGCGTAAGTCCTTTTATACGAGCTACTTCCTTTACCTTTTCGAGCGCGTTCCGCTGCGCCTGCGAAAGCCGGTTCTCCAGAAGGTAGATGTAATCGGCCATATCGGTTGCATTCGCTCCAAGCCGGTCTTAAACGCGATTTCCTTGTTCCATAGCCATAAGCCACTGAAAATCAAACGTTTAGAAACGTCTCTATACCGAGACGCAAAAGCTGAATGTAACACAGCGTTGGTAAATTGACTACTCTTCAGGCACCTTTTTTGACACACCGTCTGCGCTGCGTGCGACAATCCGCGGAATAAGATCATGTCCTCGGCGCACAAAAAGGTGATTCTGAGACGCCTTCATGGCGACACAGTGGCGGGGTATCTGCCATTATCCGGATTCGTGCGTCCAAGAGGCGGTGAAAAGGAGCGCGTCGTCGACCTGCTCGACCTTTCAGGCCGAGTTCTGTCGGTATCCCTTTCTGAAATCAAGTACATCGCCTACGTCCGGGACTTCAACCTGAACGACACCATCAATCCGGAGCGCCTGATACGACGCACCTTCCTGGCACGGCCACGGACGGAGGGGCTCTGGGTTCGCCTGGCGTTTCGCGGCCAATCAACCCCAGCCAACGAACCTGACCAGCTCGAAGGGCTCGCCCCGCTCGACGCCACCCTGCTCGATGACGTCCTGAACGACGCTGGTCTGTTCCTCATACCTCCCGACGTTCGCTCCAACACGCAGCGCATTTACGTACCCCGCGCTTCGATCGCCGGGCTTCAGCTCCTCGCCGTCATCACCACTCCATCGCGCAAGAAGCCCGCCCCAGGCGCTTCAACGGTTTCGCTCCAGGAAGACCTCTTTCGCACCCTTCCCTCCAACTCCAAACCAAACTGAGTCCGGTTCTTGCCGGCTCGGCTAGAATCGCCACTATGAAGCTCGCCGAATTAGCCCAGCATCTTGGAGCCACTCTCACCGGAGACCCCTCCGTCAACGTAACCGGGGTCGCATCCATCGAGACTGCCGGCCCGGGCGACCTCACGTTCGTCGCCAATCCGAAGTATGCTTCGCTTGCCCGCACCACCCACGCGGCAGCCATCCTGGTCGAGCCCGACTTTGCGGAGATCACCACTCCAACTCTCAGGATTACCAACCCGTATCTCGCGTTCGCTCACGCCATCAAGCTCTTCTACCAACCGCCTGTCTACGCTTCCGGCATTCATCCCACGGCGATCATCTCGCCCTCTGCCAGGCTGGGGGCAAACCCGCATATTGGGGCCTATGTGGTGATCGGAGATCACGTCTCTATCGGCGAC
>DASTSJ010000375.1:0-12617 GCA_035760765.1 Edaphobacter sp.
AACGTAGTCGCGAGTGACTCCGTCGATGTGTGGTTTGTATTAAGGCTCGCGCTCTTGTTCTGTGACGTGTTCAGAGAGTAGTCGTAGCTATTGCTGCTCGATGCATTCTGCGTTACGTCTGAGGAGGTCTTGTCCGTCAGATATTCATTCGCCCCGCGCGAGTAGCCGCTCAGCGTTCCCATCTGCGCGCTGCTCTGCGTGATGTCGTTGCTTTGCGATACGTTCGCGCCGCTGTTCGTGGATGGCGTGGTCATCGTACCGCTGTAGACGTTGGCGCCATTGCCGACGAGCGCATCGGACGAATTTACGATGTTGATGCCTGAAGCGCCGTTCAAAGCGCTGCCTGACAGATTGACCGATCCTGCATTGTTGTCGGTCACCGTCGAGTTGTTGGCGGCAACGGCGGTGTTTTCTTCGCCGGCAGCCGTCACGTTATCCATCTGGCTGTCACGAAGAGCGCGAGTCTTGCTCTGCTTCTTATCGTTCTTGCTGGTGGAATCATTGATGTGGCTCTGGGCGTATGCCTGTCCAGAGACGGCTAAGGCTGTAATGAGAGTAGCTGCGATCGTTTTCACTTCTTCCTCCACAACGGTTGGGTTTCAAACAATCAGCCGCCATTGCAGTGTGAACTGCCAGGCAGCCATTTTCGACAAAAGCTCGCTCTCCGCTTGCAGCAGAGCCGAGCGTCGACATCTTTGTAGGTCCCATGTGGCCCAGAGGGAAGCAATGCTAAGAACGCTCTCGACGAAAAGACATGCTTATCGAGCGAAGTCCAGACGGAGAGCGAAAAAAGGCCCTGATATCAGATCTTGATAGAAGTCAGCTTCACATCGCACTAAGCAGTGCGTGCGAATCAGGCCCTTGCAACACCCGCAGAGATGAGTGCAATTGGAAGACCAGAAAAAATCTCCATAAACTCAACGGGTTCGGTCGAAAGGTCGAGTTCTATACGCAAGGAGTTGCAGTTAATATGAAATCCAAGGAGCAAGCGAAGAGGCGCGGCGGCTTCAACCCGTTCATGGTGCAAGGGAGAAGTGGACCGGCGGGTGCAAAACACTGTCTGGATCCCCGATCATAAGAAGGAAAGGAAACCTTCGACCGTGAGTGAGGACCAGCTCAAGTTCTTCCGCATCGTCCGGAACCATGAAAACCGGCGCGCTGACATAGGTATCGTCTTTGCCGATGCGCGTTGAGAGATGCACCCCCTGGAGTCCCGCCGCCTGTTCCCATCGACGCCCTTGAGAATCCATGAGGTAAAGCCGCAGTTTGGAGTCTCCTGAACTGGACTTGCCGGAGCGATTCGTGACGCGAATGGAAACCCTCACGAGCCGCTCTCCTGGTTTGGCAAGATAGCCGGGAACGGTCTCTGTCCGTTCTACCGAGTAGCACAGGGAGTCGAAGCAATGTTCGTGGCCGGGAGCCAGAGACCGCGGCTTGGCTCTCAGCGAAACCGTGACCAGGCCGGATATATAGATAAGCCAGACTGCGACGATCCACGCAAGGTTTCTGCGGCCCTGCCGGCGTTCTCCGCGGTGAAAGGAGATCGTCACTCCGATGGCGCCCAGCGCGGTCCAGCCCAGCAAAGCGAAGAGCAAAAGCCTGGCGAAACCCGTCCCTATCCCCATGCAACTGTCCCAGTCACGATAAACTCAAAGGTAACTCATGGCGACCACAATTTCCTCCTCACCGGACAGGACAGCCACTAAGGCCCCCATTATCGCTGCTAACCATCTTGGCAAAATCTACCGCTCAGGCAAGCTGGACGTTCCTGCACTTCGTGACGTCAGCTTCACTGCAGCTCCGGGAGAGTTTGTCGCTATCGTAGGGCCATCCGGTTCCGGCAAGTCTACCCTGTTCTACATCCTCGGCGGACTTACCCACGCGACATCAGGGTCCTTGTTTATTGATGGGGCAGAGTTTTCAAAGTTGTCCGACATCGAGCGTACGCGCATGCGCCGCGCCAAGATCGGCTTCGTCTTTCAGCGCTTCAACCTCTTGCCGACACTAAGCGCCCTTGGGAACATCGAGATCGCTCACGACATCGCAAACCTCGGCGCGGAGACGAAGAAGCCGCTTGATGGTGAACTCCTGGACCATCTGGCCGACCTGCTCGGCATCAAGGGAAGACTCGACCACCGTCCCAGCGAGCTCTCGGGAGGCGAGCAGCAGCGTGTAGCCATCGCTCGCGCCTTGATCTCCCGCCCAGCCATCGTTCTGGCGGATGAGCCCACGGGCAATCTGGATACACAAAACTCCGACGCTGTGCTCGAGATGCTGCGCCGCTCCAGCCGCGAGCTGAACCAGACCGTTCTGATGATCACCCATAATCCGGAAGCCGCGCAGATCGCCGATCGCATCATCCACATGCGCGATGGGCAGATTAAGTACATCGAAAACGGTAGAGGCAGGATCGTCCACGAGGACTGAAATCTGCTGAAGCCCGAATGGTATGATCCGCAGTGATGAGTGGACAGGACTTCGGAACCTTTTATCGTTCCCTAACCGATTCCGAGATTCTGTCGATCGCTGAGGACTGGCACTCGTTAGTCGACGAGGCAAAGTCCGCTCTAACCCTGGAGCTGGCGCGTCGCAAGATTGAATTCGAGGAGCCCTCCCCACAAACCTACGATGCACCCGATTTGTATCGTGATCTTGTAACCATTCGCAGGTATCGCGATCTGTCAGAAGCAATCGTTGGACGAGGCGTAGTCGAATCCGCAGGAATCTTCTGTTTTCTAAAGGATGAGAACTTCGTCAGGTTGGACTGGCAGATGTCGAACCTGATCGGCGGTATCAGTCTCCAGGTTCCTCGAACAGACGCGGAAGCCGCCGAGACGATTCTTCAACAACCTGTCCTTGAGACTATCCCACTACCCGATCAGCCGTCCTTCGACCAGCCGCACTGCCCCCGCTGCAACTCGGTCGATATCTTATGGGAACGGCGGGGAAGAAAGGCGGCGCTGCTCTCGCTCTACTTCTTTGCGCTTCCGGCTCCTCGCGGCTCAGCATCGTGGCACTGCAACAACTGCGGCCTGCGATGGATCGAAGAAGAGGATCCAGCACAGGCCGCAGATTAATAAGCGAATAGAGTCCGCTACTCGGCTGACTTCGTGTTGTTGCTGCGATCGTCATCCGGCAGCTTGTGGTCCGGATCAATCGTGACCGACGCAATCGGCTTTTTGTCGTCAGAAGACCACACGTACTCGCCCTTGCTCAGCCAGGTCTCCCACGGCAGACGGAAGCACTCGGAGGTGCCGTCCTTGAACTTCACCTCGACCGTCGCTGGAAGCACAAGTTGCTGCTTGTTCACGATGGTCATCGTCGCGCCGTCGATCTTCTCGACAGCGAGATCGAACTTCCAGTCGTTCTCGTACCAGCCGCGCCAGAACCATCCCAGGTCTTCGCCGCCTTCGCTCTGCATCGCTCGGAAGAAGTCTGACGGCGAAGGATGTTTGAACGCCCAGTCACGGATGTACTTGCGGAAGGCCCAGTCAAAGCGATCCGGTCCCAGGATCTCTTCGCGCAGGAGCACGTTTCCGTATGCTCCCTTGAAGTAGCTGACAGGATGCCCAAGACGGCCGGTGTAGCCGTCAGCAGGGAAGAGGACCGGAGGAGCCGCAGGATCGTCGATGACCTTGAGGATCATGTCCGGCGGCTCGCCACCGGCCGAGTACTCACTGTCCCGCTTCGGCCCGTACTTGCCTCCCGCATACTCGTCGGATTCGAAGATATCGATGAAGGTGTTGAACCCTTCGTCCATAAAGGCATTCCGCCGCTCGTTTGATCCGACAATCATCGGGAACCAGTCATGCCCGATCTCATGCGCGGTCACCCAGAACAGGAACGAGCCCTTGTCCGGAATCCCGTCGAAGACAATGCCCGGGTACTCCATTCCGGTGGAAAAGCCGGCGACGTTGATGGCAGCGGGGTACGGATAGGGATACCAGCGCTTCGAGAAGTTTTCGACCGAGTTCTTTACGTACTCCGTCGATTTGGTCCAGGCATCGTCGCCGACACTCTCGCGCGGATACACGCTCTCCGCCAGCGACTTTTTGCCGTCGGGAAGATTGATCTTCGCCGCATCCCAAACGAACGTTGGCGAAGCACTGAAGGCCACGTCGCGGGTGCGATCCATGTGGAAGTGCCAGGTCAGCGTTCCATCCTGCTTCGGGCGACTGGCTGGTGTGCCCACCTCTTCAGGCTTCACGATGTAGATCGTGGCATCGCTGCTCTTCGCCTGTTCCAGCCGGGACGCCTCCTGTGCTGTCAGCACCTCCTTCGGGTTCACCAGCTCGCCGGATCCAGCTACGATGAAGCTCGAAGGCACCGTGACGTAATAGTCGAAGTGCCCATACTCCAGGTAGAACTCGCTGCCGAGATAGGGCAGGGTGTCCCACCCGCGGAGATCGTCGTAGACGCACATGCGCGGATACCACTGCGCCATGTCGTAGATCTCGCCCTCCTTCGCCTTACCCCACGAGGTGCGTCCGCCCCAGACCCCGGGGATCTGGTAGCGGTACTTGATGTGGATCTTCAGCTGGCCGCCCTTGGGCTTCAGCGGCTCAGCCAGCCTAATCTGCATGCGCGTGTCGGAGATGATGTAGTCGGCCTTGGTGCGCTGCTTGCCGGACTCAATCTCGACCGAATCAAAGACGTAGCCGTCGGAGGACGGAACAGGCCCACTCGCTTCTGCATTGCGTCGGCGGGAGCGGACAGCGCCGCCCGCAAGCCGCGAACGCGAGTCCTTGCGATAGATATTCTGTTCCACGTGCAGCCAGAGGCTGGTCAGCGTGTCCGGGCTGTTGTTCGTGTAGGTGATCGTCTCGGTTGCGGTCAGTTGCTTGTTCTGCACATCGATGGCAGGATGCAGATCGTAGTCCGCTTCGTTCTGCCAGTACTCCGGCCCTGGAGCACCGTTACTGGACCGATAGGAGTTCACCGGATCAGGCATGGTGAACGGCGCAAACGTCTTGACCGGGTCATAGGGAGCCGCCGATGTAGGCGCGGAGGCCTGTCCGAATGCGAACGGCACGGCGGCTGCGAGTAAAAACACGAAGGCATGGCGACGAGGCAGCATCAGGGGTCGTTCCTCATTTCAGGTTGTGGGTGAGTTTCTTAACTGCAATATACGTTGAAGTCGGTACGATGGACGCAGTTCCGATGCTGACTGCAGCAATCTTTGCCGCATCGAAGCAAATGAGGAGCACAAGGCCCGCCCATGCCGTGGTACCAACTCGACGACCCGCACGACCCCCGACTGGATGAACTGGCGCGCCAGTATAACCTTCACCCGCTGCATGTCGAAGATGCACGTTGCGAGGATGAGAGCGTCAAGGTCGACTCAGGGGCTAGCTACACCTTTGCGGTCTTCAAGCCCGCCTATCTCCGGCCGGATCCTGACGCGCGAGGAGAGCAGATGCCGACCTTCAGTACGATCGACATCTTCGCCGGCAAAGACTTCCTCATCACCATCGTTGACCGCGTCTGTCCAGCGACGGAGGAGGCCCTGGAGCGGGCCCGACGCGACGGCGATGATCAACATCCTGGCCGCCTCCTGTACCTCATCCTCGATACCATCGTCGACCGCTACTTCCCAGTAATCGATTACTTCGACGAGCGCATCGACAAGCTGGAGGATGCGGTCTTCGACTCACCCTCGCCCGACGTCCTCGCACAGATCTTCGCCATCAAGCGAGAGCTGATCGAGCTGCGCCGCGTGCTGGTCAATACCCGCGATGCCTGCCAGCATCTGCAACGCGATCCCAACAGCATCATCGACAGCGAGCACCAGATGTACATTCGCGACACCTACGATCACGTCGCCCGTCTGCTCGACTCGCTGGAGACGCAGCGCGATCTTCTGAACAACTCACTCGATATCTATCTCAGCTCCGTAGCCAATCGCACCAATGAGGTCATGAAGGTCCTCACGGTGCTCGGCACCATCGCGCTTCCGGCGCTCGCCATCTCCGGGATCTACGGGATGAATCTAAAGGGTCTTCCGTTTGAAACGTCGCCGCACGGTGCCCTCTTCGTAGGGTTCCTGACCATCGCCTGCACCGCGCTGTTGCTTTACGTGCTTCGTCGGATGAGATGGTTCTGAGGATTTTGTTGATTTCATCAATGCATTTCGAGACGATTCAGTAAAAAAAGGTGATTCTCTCTCTCTTCGCCCATGCCGGGAAGCATCTCTACTAGGACAAGGAGACGAATCACGATGACTGATTACCGCGTATCCAAAGGCGAAGTTCAAGAGGACCAGGTCACTGCCGCCATTGAGAAAGTAACCTCGCAGGTCCCTTCCAGTGCGTACCTGGCTGCTGCCCTCGCCTCGATGGTTGCCTCAATGACCTTCAAAGCCTCCAAGAAAGAGCATGCCGCGCTCTTTGTCGGCCAATGGGCTGCTCCACTGCTGCTGATGGGCCTCTACAACAAGCTGGTCAAGCTGCACGGCTCCGACGCCACGGTGGAACGGCTCTCCTCGCAAGGCTGATGCAGGGCATCGTTAGCAATCGCAACGGTGAGCCGTCTACCAGAGGATATCGTGCACGGGGATGATAGCTTCGGGCAAGGCGGTTTCGCCCAGCATCTGACGAAGGTTGATCTCGATCGTGCGTGTGATCGAGGTCAGCGGGATGTCGTGGATGGTGTTGTCGAAGGGATCTTCAAGATCGCGGCCGATCTTGTCCAGCGACAGAAAGATGAAGCCCACGAGAGTGGATCCCAGTGGCGTAAACCAGCCCATACTGGAAACCATCACCAGCGGCAGCAAAAAGCAGAACATCTGCGCGAACAGCTGCGGCAGGTAGTCGTATTGCCGCGGCATCGGCGTGTTCTTGATGCGCTCTGCACCACCCTGCGCGTCGACCAGATCATCGAGACTCTGATTCATCGCATGCCACTGCGCAAGGTCGATCCATCCGGCGTCCAGTGCATCGCGCAGCAGCGAGCTCTGCCGCTGTTGAATAGCGAGAGGAACATTCTTCTCGCTTCGAAGATCTTCAATCTCCTCGTCGCTCAGAATCCCGGGAAGTTCTCCGAACGGGTCCAGCCTCCTCAGGTGCTGCCGTAGGGAATGCACCCACGCGATCTGGTAGTACACCAGCCGCCGTCGAAGCTCGATGAGATCCGCGCCTGCATTCTCTCCGGCGCGCATCGTCGTCGTTACCAGGCGACCCCAGCTCCTGGAGTTGTTGACGATCGAACCCCAAAGGGTACGCGCCTCCCACCACCGCGCGTAGGACGTGCTGTTGCGAAACGCCAGAACGACGCCAATCGCCGAACCGAACAGCGAGAGAGGGATCTGCTCGAGCGCTGCCCACTGCAGATATCCCATCTTGTACACGATGACAATGCCGATGTCGTAAGCCAGCAGCCCGACCAGCGGCAGCCCCACATACCGCAGGGTGTGGAGCACAAGCTGCCTCGTGCGTGGCAGAATCATGCCCGCGCAACTCCTACAGGATGAAAGGTGCGCTCGCCGTCTTCTGAGATCCGGACCTGCCCGGTTCCGATGTCATACACCCAGCCCGAAAGCGAAAGCTCCTTGCGCGCGATGGCGCCGGCAACCGAAGGGTGTGTACGCAGATGCTGTATCTGCAGCAGAACATTCTCTTCCGTAAGTCGCTTCAGGCGGTCCTTGTGCGATTCGCCGTCCGGAGCAAGTGAATCCGCCACGCTCAGAGCTGCCTCCGCATTGCGCATCCAGTTCTTCACGCTGCCAAGGCTATCCAGGCTCTCCGGATTCAGCAGGGCCTTCATCGCTCCACAGTCGCTGTGTCCACAGACCGCAATATGCTTGACCTTCAGTGCGCTCACTGCGTACTCAATCACGGCGCTGACGCCGCCCATCATCTCACCGTAGGCAGGAACCAGGTTGCCGATATTGCGGGTGACAAAGATCTCGCCCGGCCCGGACTGCGTGATCATCTCCGGATCTATGCGAGAATCCGCGCAGGTAACGATCAGGGTCGAAGGCTGCTGTGGTTCGCGCGCCGCCTTCTCGTACTTCTCTGCGCTCGGCGGATACACCTGATTTTCGAACCGCAGAATACCTTGCTTCAACTTTTCAAGAACCTGATCCATCGCTTTGCCTATTCCTTCCACTTAATGTTGCAGCCGATCGAAAATTTCTGATTGGGATCAGGCCGCTTCCCCGCGAGTACAGCTTCGATCGCCGCACGAAGATCCTTGCCCGTGACAGGAATATCGTTGCCAATGTCGCCTCGCTTCGGACGGCTGTCATCCAGTTGGCCGCGATAGACGAGCTTCATCTCGCTGTCGAACAGAAACAGATCAGGCGTGCACGCCGCCTGGTACTCCCGAGCTACCTCCTGCGTCTCGTCATAAAGATAGGGGAAGCGGAAATCCAGCCGTTCGGCCTGCTTCTTCATCTCTTCGGGACCGTCCTGTGGATACATCGCGACGTCGTTCGAGCTGATCGCCGCAATTCCGATCTTGCCTTCGTAGTCTCTGCCGATTCTCGCAAGCTCTTCCTCGACGTGCTTTACGTACGGACAATGGACGCAGATAAACATCACCAGAAGCCCCTTGCGATCTGCCGCTACATCATCGCGTCCAACGGCCTTTCCTGTAACCACATCCGGAAGCTCAAAGGCAGGAGCAATCGTGCCCAACCCCACCATCGTCGATTGCGTTCTCGCCATACACTCTCCAAAACACGCGGAATTCTCGTCCCATTATTCTAAGCGGTGCGGGTTAAACTACACCTCATGATCGTGCATACGTTTCTCTTTCGCTGGAAGCCGGACGTGGAGCTAACCCAGAAGCAGCGTGCAATTCAGGAGATCAGGGCACTGCAGGGGCAGATCCCCGGACTCGAGGAGACTCTCGTCGGAACCAATATCTCACCGCGTTCCCAGGGGTATGAGCTGGGCGGGGTGATGAAGTTCTCCGATCGCCCTAGTTATGATGCCTACAACGATCATCCTGTACACCAGAAGCTGCTGGCCTGGCTGATGCCGCTCATCGAACCCGTCGAAGTCGACTTTGAGCTCTAGCAGAGATCCCGAAACAGCCATGCTTCCTTCCCGCACCCTTCCCGGTGGCCGCGCCCGTCGCGAAGATCTCCCCACCGGCCCCAACGGCCTTCCGCTCTGCCGATGGTGTCAGCTCGAGATTCTCGCCAAACGCCGCCGCACCTTCTGCAGCGACTACTGTGTGCACCAGTGGCGCCTCCGTACCGACCCCGGATATCTTCGCGACCAGGTCTTTGCGCGCGACCGAGGCCGCTGCGCCATGTGCAGCATCGATACCGTGGCCGCCTATGCCGCGCTCAGGCGGTCCCGGGGCACAGCCCGCGAAGCCGGGATGCGGCTGTATGGAATGAAGCGTATCTCCAGCCGTCGCAGTCTTTGGGAGGCCGATCACATCGTCCCCGTCGCCGAAGGGGGAGGCCAGTGCGACCTCGACAATATACGCACGCTCTGCCTGCTCTGCCACCGGTCTGTCACTGCCGAGCTGCGAGAACGACTTCGCTCCCGCAGGCACTGTGCTGCCCAAGAGTGATCCTGTAGCTTCCTTCCGCACCATTCCTCTGTGCAGCGGCAGAAGCCTCTGCTATCGTGTCTCCATTTCCAGGGCCCTTGATCTCCGGCCGTAATACTCTGTGGCCGCATCCTCCTTCCAGGGATCTCCAATGGCGAACGCACGCAAGCATGCTTTTGACCCGTTGCTCAAGGAGGCGGAGCTTCGCGACGGCGCAGCCGAATCGTACTGTCACCGGCTCGCAGAGCAGATCCAGGCGCATCACGCCTCACTCGCCAGCCACGAAGCCAAAGCATCCTTTCGCGACTCGTGGCACGCTGCAGTAAAGATGACTATCCCGGAGCTCGAGACCATGGATCTCCGCTCCATCGCCGGCCTGCTTCACCGCCAGCCTCGCGCGCAGGCACGGCTCGCCACGCTCACCGACTACCCTCCCAGCAAGTGGCTGCTCGAGCAGGAACTCACCGCCCAGGGGCACTGGCCGCCTGCTGACCCAACGAAAGATGCGTATGCCGTGGCGGATGAACTCCATCTGACCGGGATCTGCTTCTCCGGCGGAGGTATTCGCAGTGCGACCTTCAACCTGGGAATCCTGCAGGGACTAGCAGCTTCGGACAGACTCAACTCCTTCGACTATCTCTCCACCGTCTCCGGAGGAGGGTATATCCACCAGTTTCTGGCTGCCTGGATCTCGTGCGAGAACATCGAGAAGGTCAAAGAACAACTGCAGCCACTTCCGGGACCACCTTCGCAGCGCCTCTTCTGGCCGGAGCCTCTGCGCTGGCTGCGCCGCTACTCCAACTACCTCACGCCCCGTGTCGGGCTCTTCAGCGCCGATACCTGGGTGGCCTTCGCCATCTGGTTGCGTAATACTTTTCTCAACCAGATCGTGCTCGTCTCCTCCATCATGCTGGCCATGCTGCTGCCGCACTTCTATCTCAGCTCGCGCGGCCGTCTGGCCCACTTTCTGCTGGATCGCGGCATCTTCACTGCGTCCATCATCCTTGCAGGCTTTGTCTTCTCCTCCGCCATCATCTTCTTTACGCAGTTCGCCCATCCGCCTGCCGATCACTGTCACCCGGCAAAAGAGCGAGGCCTCGGACAGGCAGGTGTGCTTGGGCTGATCTTTTTACCGGTCCTCATCTCGGTCCTCGCAGCTTGTCCGTACCTCTACCGTTCCTCGTTCTGGGCAGGGAATCCGCTTCCGCAATCACCGCCGCATACTTCGAATGAGTTGCTTCACTGGAAGCATCAGCACAAGGTCATCGAGACAGTAGCGTGGCCTGAGAACACCGGCATCGTTCCTTCCAGCACAAGGGTGTACATCAGCCATCTGCATCGGCTTGCGCAAAAGACCGAAGAGCCGAAAACTGCGCTTACCCCTTCGCTCAGCAAGCCCCAGCTTCCCCCGCCGGGCGAACCGGATGCGATGAACAACCTTCACGCATGGCAGTCGGCGTACTCTTTCCGCTGGTGGAAACCGCTCTCTGCCTTCAACGACGACACCTCCACGTCCTGGGTCTTTACGTCGTTGCTGGCAGGCATCGCTCTTCTGATCCTCTCTGCGTCCCGCGCAATTCCTCAGGGCTGGCAGCGCCTCATCGTTCTGCTGGGCGTGGCTGGCGCCGCCGGCTGCGGATACGTCCTCATCAATCTCTCGCGCCTCGTCATCTTCGTCTGTTCTTTTTTTCTACCGCTCGAAGATGTAACCCGCGCCGCGATTCCTCTCTTGCCCTGGCTCGGACTGACCATCGTCTTTGTCTCCATCGAGATCGCCGGAGGACTCGTCGGCAATCTCGTCGATGGCTCCGTCCGTGAGTGGTTTGCTCGTCTTCGTGCCTGGAGCTTCCTCTTCGGCCTGCTCTGGTTCACGCTCACCGCAAGCTCCCTGCTTGGTCCCGGACTCGTCTCCTGGCTCTTTCACGTGGCTCACGTCGGCAAACCGCTCTGGCTCGGCTGGATCGGCACCACCCTGGCAAGCGTTCTTGCCGGTAAAAGTTCATTCATCAACGGCACCGCGAAGGATCGCAGCTCAAAGTCTGCTTCCGCGCTGAATGTGCTCGCGCTGGTAGGCCCCCCGGTCTTCATCGCCGGCCTGGTACTTACACTCTCCTGGGTGATCGAGAAGGCCTTGGAGTCGATTCAATCGCAACTCGGCGACCAGGTCCTTCCGCATTCGGACTTCTTCGTTCTGCTCGGATTGCTAGCGGCCACAGCCCTCCTCTTCGGCTGGCGTGTCGATGTCAACGAGTTCTCGCTGCACTCCTTCTACCGCGACCGTATCGCACGCTGTTATGCGGGAGCCAGCAACCCGGACCGCCGCCCCAACCGCTTCACCGGCTTTGCCGCCAGCGACAAACGCCTCCGGCTCATTGATCTGCTTCCCACGCGCTTCAACAATCCCTCGCTCAATCCGCTATGGGCCCACACCTGCGATTCCGACCCGACGTCACCCGATCCGCAGCCGCCCACCTATCAGGGGCCGTTCCCCATCTTCTGTACCACGCTGAACCTGTCCTTCGGGCAGGACCTCGCCTACCAGGAGCGCAAGGGCGCAGCCTTCGCCTTCACGCCTCTCTACTGCGGCTATGACGTGGGCTGGACCGAGACCGATACCGACCGCGTGCAGTTCAACGGCTACGCGCCTACCCGCAGCTTTGCCTACCAGGACGGAGGCCCTCGCATGGCTACTGCCGTCGCAACCTCAGGCGCCGCCATGAGCCCCAACTGGGGTTTCCACTCCAACCCGACCATGGCCTTTCTGCTGACCATCTTCAACGTCCGGCTCGGCCTCTGGATCCGCAATCCCCGGCATAAACGCTTCCGCCTGCGTGGGCGGCACAGCAACCCATCGTCACCCTGGTTCGGACTGTTTTACCTGCTGGCCGAGCTCTTCGGCATGGTCAACGATGAGGCCGCCTTCGTCTACCTCACCGACGGCGGCCACTTCGAAAACATGGGCCTGTACGAGCTGGTCCGTCGCCACTGCACCACCATCGTCATCTGCGACGCCGAGCAGGACGGTGACCTCTCCTTCCAGGGCATCGGCATGGCAATCCGCAAGTGCCGCATCGATCACGGCGCCGAGCTCGACCTTGACCTCTCGCAAC
>DASTSJ010000376.1:0-2984 GCA_035760765.1 Edaphobacter sp.
GAAAAAATTGCCTGCGCGAAACCCTTTACTTCCCCATGCTGGGAAAGAAACCAGCCAAGAAGACTCTGAGTGCCGTCAAGTTCATGGCCGATGATTGAGGTTCGCAGCGTGACTGCATGTGGATAGTCGACCTCGCCCAGCAGCTTGCTACGGCCATAAAGATCTTCAGCATCGGCTGGATCGCTTTCGACATAGCGTCCACGCGCCCCGGAGAACACGCAGTCAGTGCTGACGTGAACGAACCGGGCACCTACCAGTTCGCATAGGCGCGCTAAACGGTGAGGCAGCAGTGAGTTGACTGGGATCGCCTGAAGCGGATCCTTAGCATCCGACAGCTGCTTTACGAGGCCGACACAGTTAATAACGACGTCGGGCCGCACCTCAGCAAAGACTCTAGCGAGTCCGTCAGCATCACCGACGTCGACCCCTGAGACCAACCTTGTGCTTGAGACAGACGGCAAACGAGTGGCAGCAGCTCTTGAACGCACTGTGCCGACTACATCCATCTCGTCCGAGGCAGCGAATACCCGAAAAACGGCGTTGCCAAGCATTCCCGACGCACCGAGCACCAGTGCACGCATCAGTTCCCCCGCATCAGTCTACCGGCTGGCCAGCACCTCACCAATCAGCGCCGCCAGTTCAGTCGCAAGCATTTCCGGATCATAGTGCTTTTCGTAAAAGCGGCGCCCTGCTTGCCCCATGCGCTCCCGCTCCGCAAGCGGCGTCGCATAGAGTTTTCGAACCGCTACCGCAAGCGCGATAGGGTCCTCTGCCGGACACGCTATCCCCGCCTGCGCTGCTTCGACCACACGTCCACCTTCTCCATCGAGCGATGCTATGATGGGCTTCCCCGCGGCCAAGTAGGCCTGCACCTTGCTGGGTACAGTTTGAGCGAGGATTGGACTCCGCGCCAAGGTCACCAGGAGTGCTGACGCCTGCGCGAGCAGGCTTGGCATATCGGCCGGCGGGAAGCGGCCTAACAGGCGCACATTGAGCAGCCCTCGCCTTGCCACCTCATCCGCCAGCCAGCTCCCCCGGCTTCCGCTCCCGACAAGCACGAAGCGAACCTCAGGGATATCGGCAAGGCGCCCGGCTGCCTCAACCACTGTCTCCAGCGCTTGCACCGTCCCAAGGTTGCCGGCGAACAGGATGTTGAAACCAGGTTCAAGCTGCACGCGTGCGTCCGAAACGACCGGATCCTTAAAGCTGAGTTCACCCGGATTGGGATGATAGCGAACCGGCGTACCTCCCGATATCGACGCGACGCTCTCAGCGAACGCCTCTGACTGCACGAGAAGCAAATCGGAGTGTCTATAGATCCAACTCACGTCGTGCCCAACCAGCGAGAGAGCCACCCGGTTTTTCACGAAGCCGGTCGCGACGAGGCTCTCCGGCCAGAGATCCTGCACCCAGATAACAACCTTCGCTCGCTTGAGCTTACCAACGACTAGTGCGGCAATCGCCTGTAGTATCGGCGACGTGCCATAGACGAAGATGGCATCGACCCTTCTCCTCCTCAGAAGATATGGCCCGAATAGGCTCGCACTCAGAATGAATGACAGGTAGTTCGCGACTAGACGAAGGGCTCCCCCCTCACCCCGAGGCACCAGCGGAACGCGCAGCACGTCGATCCCATCGAAACTGTCGACCTGCAGCCTCCATGGTCTGTAGCCCCGAAAGGTCTTACCGTCAGGGTAGTTCGGCTGGCCCGTGAGAGCTTGCACCGACACCCCAGCCGCCCGCAGCGACTGCGCGACTTCGTTGATCCTGAAACTTTCGGGCCAAAAGTGCTGGCTGAAAATTAGTACGTTCACCGGTTTGGACAGCTTGAACATAGTGAAAATGCGGGCTGCGTTTACAGCCCTTTCGTGGGAAGCGGAAGTTGGCCCGGATCACGACCGTAGTGAGCCAGTGGAATTTTCTCCTCCATTCCGGCATACGGCTCCGTCTTCTCAGGGTTGGGGATGGGGTTCATTGATGCCGTTGGCTGCTTCTGCGCGCGTGGTTGTCGTTGGCTTGGGTTATGTCGGTTTGCCGCTGGCGGTGGCCTTGGCGAAGCGGTTTGACGTGCTCGGCTTCGACATCAGCGAGGCGCGTGTTTCTGAACTCCGCTCGGGTTATGACCGCACGCGCGAGGTCGAGGACGACCAGCTCAAGGCGAGTGCGCTGAAGTACACGAGCGCCATTGAGGACTGCCGGTCTGCCGACATCTACATCGTGACGGTGCCCACGCCGGTTGACCAAGCCAACCAGCCCGACCTCGGCCCGGTGCTCAGCGCCACCCGCGCGCTGGGGCAAGTGCTCGACCCGGCCAAGAAGCCGATCATCGTCTATGAGAGCACGGTCTACCCCGGCGTCACCGAAGAGGTGTGCGGCCCCGAGCTCGAGCGGGTGTCAGGTCTGAGGCGGGGTGTCGACTTCTTCCTCGGCTACTCACCGGAGCGCATCAACCCCGGCGACCGCGAGCACACGGTCGACAAGATCACCAAGGTGGTGGCCGGCGAGAACGACCAAGTGCTCGACACGCTGTGCGAGCTCTACGGCGCGGTCACCTCGGGCGGCACGTTCCGGGCGGCCTCGATCAAGGCGGCCGAAGCGGCCAAGGTCATCGAGAACGCGCAGCGCGACATCAACATCGCCTTCATGAACGAGATCACCCAGATCTTCGGCAAGATCGGCATCTCGATCTACGACGTGCTGGACGCCGCCGGCACCAAGTGGAACTTTTTGAAGTTCGCGCCGGGCCTCGTCGGCGGCCACTGCATCGGGGTGGACCCTTACTACTTGAGCTACAAGGCGCAGCAGCTCGGCCACGATCCGCAGGTGATCCTGTCGGGCCGCACCATCAACGACAAGATGGCGCACTACATCGCCGACGAGGTGCATACGCGACTCAATGGCAAGGCCGGCAAGCACTGCGAGGTCTTAGTGCTGGGCCTCACCTTCAAGGAGGACGTGCCGGATCTTCGCAACTCCAAGGTCGC
>DASTSJ010000377.1:0-9966 GCA_035760765.1 Edaphobacter sp.
TGCTGGCCCGCTGGCTAAGCCAGAGGACTACGCTCGGACAGTACATGGATCCCATAGCAGATAAGCTGCTGCTCAGCACGCTGTTTGTCGTGCTCACCCACGCAAACTTGATTCCAAGATACGTAACCGTACTGGTCTTCAGCCGTGATCTCGGGATTCTGCTGATCTCGACGCTCCTGTTTGCGACCGGAACCCTGCGGGACTTCCGTCCCAGCGTGCTGGGCAAGTGCAACACCATGATTCAGATTCTTGGCATCGTCTCGGTTCTGCTGGAGCGCCTTTGGCCTGCCGCCTGGCTCAATGCGATGGCTGGGGGTCTGTTGCGCGTGATTGCCGTACTCGCTCCGGTCTCAGCCGCGCAGTACGCATGGATCGTCTTCCGCCGTATCAACGCCGATGCCGCGGCCGCCTAGATCTACTCCTCGGCTTCAGCCTCGACCTCCTCTTCGATCGCCATATCGCGGTACTCGCTGGAATCGAAGATCTCGCCGCATGCCTGGCACTCAACGTACTCTGCGTCTTCATCTCTGGAGACGATCTTCACAACGGGATGTTTGCATTCGGTATTCATTAACGGAAGAAGGGAAATCGGGGAATGAGTTGGTTGGATTCTGCCTTCCTCCATCCGGGTTGTCAACCCGGCTTACGGCACGGAAATATGAATTTTCGGCATCTCTGTTGTGACTGCCAGCCTCTTGCGGTACCCTGCCTGTCTTGCGACGGCTCGTACCGGAGACGTACACTGTCTATAGTCCGTGCTCTGCCGCGAGGTGTCCCGGAGTGGATATCCCGCCGTCCGGCGCGAACAGGCTCAGATGCTGCGGCTAACCAAAAAAGCGGATTACGGTCTGATGGCCCTCAAGTACCTGGCCGAGCAGAAGAGCGGAACCGCGCACAGCGCCAAGGATATTGCAGAGGCTTACCATATTCCTCCGCAGCTTCTGGCCAAGATCCTGCAGACCCTGGCCAAGGGAGGCCTGCTGGTCTCGCATGCGGGAACCAACGGCGGGTATGCTCTGGCGCGTTCCGCCAGTGAGATCTCCGCCTTTGAGGTGATTCGCACCATCGATGGGCCCTTGTTTATCACCAGCTGCATTACCATCCACGGCGCCTGCGACCTCACCAGCACCTGCACCATCAAGGAGCCGCTTCGCAAGGTGAATGACAGCATCAAGGAACTGCTGAGCGGCATCTATATTGCTGACCTGGTGGAGACGGGCGAGGCCGAACGAGGCAGCGCTACCGCGGTAGGCGGCGGGCTGGTATCGATAGCTCTGTAGGCGCGATAAATTTTTCAGGCAGCACGACGAGTTTTGAACGAAAGTCAGGAGTGGGAACGCTATGAGCACCAATGGAACCGGAGTTGTCATCACAGAGTCTGCACAGCCTCTGCCGGAGGGTGTCCACCTTCCGATCTACATGGACAATCACGCCACAACGCCGATGGACCCGCGGGTTCTGGAAGCGATGATGCCCTATCTGACGGGAATCTTTGGCAATGCAGCCAGCCGCAACCACAGCTTCGGCTGGGAGGCCGAGAAGGCGGTAGAGAAGGCGCGTGAGCAGGTCGCGAAGCTGATTGGAGCCACCGCAAAGGAGATCATCTTCACCTCCGGCGCGACCGAATCCAACAACCTGGCCCTTAAGGGCATTGCGGAGATGTACCGCGAGCGCGGCAACCACATCATCACCCAGGTGACCGAGCACAAGGCCGTACTCGACACCTGCAAGAAGCTTGAGAAGATGGGCTACCGCGTTACCTACCTTCCCGTGGGTGCCGACGGTCTGATCGATCTCGAAGACCTGAAGCGCGCCATGGACGACAAGACCATCCTTGTCTCCATCATGTATGCCAATAACGAGATCGGCGTCGTCCAGCCCATCCGTGAGATCGGCGCTCTCTGCCACGAAAAGGGTGTCCTCTTTCACACAGACGCCGTTCAGGCAGTTGGCAAGATTCCCGTCGACGTCCAGAAGGACAACATCGACGTGCTCAGTCTCTCCGGACACAAAGTGTATGGACCCAAAGGCGTAGGTGCGCTCTACGTTCGCCGCCGCAACCCGCGCGTCCAGATCGCCGAACAGATCAATGGCGGCGGCCATGAGCGCGGCATGCGTTCCGGAACTCTGAACGTGCCCGGCATCGTTGGCCTCGGCGCTGCGTGCGAGATCGCGATGAACGAGATGGAGGCCGAGGGCAAGCGCGAAGCCGAACTGCGCGATTACCTGAAGCACAAGCTCGAGAGCGCTCTCGACTACGTTCACGTCAACGGCAACATGGAACACCATCTGCCCGGCAACCTCAACATGAGCTTCGTCTATGTCGAAGGCGAGAGCCTGCTGATGGGAATAAACGACATCGCCGTCTCGTCAGGTTCGGCCTGCACCTCGGCGACGCTCGAGCCCAGCTACGTGCTCAAGGCCCTTGGACTCGGCGACGACGTGGCGCACAGCTCCATCCGTTTCGGCCTCGGGCGCTTCAACACCAAGGCTGAGGTCGACTTCGTGGCCGACAAGATCATCGACGTGGTCAAGAAGCTTCGCGAACTGAGTCCCCTCTACGAGATGGTTAAAGAAGGTATCGACCTCTCAAAGATCGAGTGGGCCGCTCACTAAAGCAGTTCATCATGCGAAAGCGAAATCAGGGCTGGGCGATGCAAATCGAATCGTCCAGCCCGTGCTTTTTTCCGCAGCCGAGAAGATTCTGCCCGCCTCCGGGAGGCTTTGACGCGGTGATTCCCGGTTAGGCACTCTGGAATCGGAATGTGTCCCGCAGGATGGCAACCCAGCGTCGCATCAAGACATCCAGCAAGGTAGCTGCCTGTCCGTCGGCGGCGTCAAGAATGAGAATCTTTCGGCTCTTTACGGCTGTTCTTATCCTTTGTCTGTTTGCTGTTCCTTTCGCGGGTGGCTACTCTCTGCTGACCCATGAGCAGTTGATCGACCTGACGTGGGACGCTTCCATTGTTCCGCTCCTCAAGAGCCGCTATCCCACTCTTACCGACGCACAGATCGAGCACGCGCGAGCCTACGCCTACGGCGGCTGCGTCATCCAGGACATTGGATACTACCCGTTTGGCGATCCATTCTTCTCGGATCT
Organism: Edaphobacter sp.; assembly: GCA_035760765.1. Classification (GTDB taxonomy): domain Bacteria; phylum Acidobacteriota; class Terriglobia; order Terriglobales; family Acidobacteriaceae; genus Edaphobacter. Next base: position 3,101 of record DASTSJ010000377.1, read on the forward strand.
GACCCACTACGTTCGTTCGGGCGACTTTGTCGTCAACCTGTTCCGTAACGCGGGAAATGCGGATGAGCTAGCCTTTGCCATTGGTGCGCTGTCGCACTACATCGGTGACAGCATCGGTCACGCCTACGCGACCAACCTCGCTGTACCGGTCGAGTTCCCAAAACTGGGAGAGCGGTACGGCAAGTCGGTCAACTATGCGCAGGGAGAATCGCAGCACGTTCGCACGGAGTTCGCCTTTGACGTGAACGAGATCGCCCGCGGACGCTTTGCTCCGGTTCAGTATCTTCGCCACGTCGGTCTTCACGTTCCCCAGCGGCAGCTTGAGTTGGCCTTCTACCAGACGTATGGGCTGGCCGAGGACTTCTCCGCAGGCCGAGGCCGCCGCGTCAACGTCAAAGGTTACCGCTTTGCCGTCAGCAGGTTTATTCCCCGCATCGGCTATGCCGTCACTCTGCTGCACCGCCACAGTGAACCTCCGGTAGTCGACTCTCCAGAGCTGCAGCGGCTTACGTCCGAGCTGGCGGCCGTGGCAAAGAAGAACAACTGGGACGCGTATCGACATAAGCCTGGTATCGGGACCTACTCTCTCGCCGCTCTGCTCTTTGTGCTGCCTAAGGTTGGGCCGCTCAAGCTGGCCGCCGTCAAGGGCCCGACCGTCGATACCGACCGCGAGTATATGCGTTCGGTCCTGCGCTCTGCCGACGCTCTGAACTTCGCGATCCGGCGCTTCACACCTCCTCCCGCGCCGCGTCCTTCAGCGAAAGAAGCTGCAAGGGAGGACGTCCACTCCCAGCCTCCCCCCAGCGATCCGTTGCCTGCCAAGCTTGGGGCCGAGCAGACCGTGCCCCGCGGCTCCTCCGATCCCCGGCATCCGCTCAGAAACCGCGACCTCGATACCGGAAGCACGGTGCGCCCGGGTGGCTACCCGCTGACCGACTCGACCTACTGCCGCCTGGTACACCGTCTGGTGGCGAAACCCGGTCAGCCGATTCCTCCCGGCATTAAGCAGGACATCCTGACCTACTACGCTGACATGAATGTCGAGTTCGCCACGCGGTCGAAGGCCGCAACATGGAAGACGCTGCAGGCGGATCTGGCTACGTTGCACGCGATGAAGACGAGCGATGAGCCGCTCCCGTATCCCACCTACGGACCCGAGCCCGACGAAGATACCAGTGAGAACGCCACGCGTTGAGATCAGCTGAGCGTGCCCTGGGTGAGGTGGCTGATCCGGAAGATCACGAACTCCGCAGGCCTGAGCAGCGCGACACCGATCATGCAGACCAGCCGTCCGTCATCGAGATCGCTCTGAGTCATAGTTGTCCGGTCGCACCTTACAAAGAACGCCTCCTCGGGTTTCGAGCCTGTGAGAGCGCCTTTCCGCCACTCATTCATCAGGAAGCTGCTGATGGAAGACTGAACGGCCTGCCAGAGTGACTCACTGTCCGGCTCAAAGACCGCCCACTGGGTTCCCAGGTCGATCGAGCGCTCGAGATAAAGGACATAGCGGCGAACGCTGATGTACCTCCACTCCGGATCAGAGGAGACGGTTCGCGCTCCCCATACGACCGTACCTCTTCCAGGGAAGGACTGAATCGTATCGATACCTGCCTGGTTGAGAGTGTCTGTGTCGGTGGCATGGAGTGCCATTTCAACCCCAACAGCACCCATCACAGCTTCGTTCGAGGGAGCCTTCCAGGGCCCTTGCTTCAGGTCCGTGCGCATGTAGATTCCGGCAACGAATCCCGAGGGCGGGAGCAGGATCTCCGGCCGTGTCGTGGCGTCCGGCAAAGGATTGCTGATCACCAGCCACGGGCAGTAGAGAGCGGCGTAACTTGAGTCGAGTTGCGCACGAAGGGCCTGCAGATCGGCCAACGACGATCCCTGCGGAGGATCGAGCAGCGCGAACCGGTACGCCTGAGGCCGGCTGACGTGAGCGATCAGCGCGGCGTGGATCGGCAGGACAGAGTCCTTCCCCTGCGCGTTCCAGAGGTGCGCGCCGGGAGCAGCCACGACGGAGATGTCGGGGATGTCTTCAAGGCGAGCAAGAGCCTGCGCATAGTCCTCGGCGGTCAGGGATGCGGGATCGTTGCTGCCGGAGTTCTGCGGGCGGGAGATGTAGAGTCTCTGCCCGCCGTTGTCGAAGAACCCCTTGGCGGCGAGAGCGACGTAGTTCCGCGCCGGTCGACCCGCGGCTGTCAGGTCCCACAGGTCGCCGTTGACCGCGACGAACTCGGCGAGGCTGGTGACGGGAACTGGAGTGCCGTCTGCCGGGCCCTTGAGGGTGGGACCGACAAAGGCTGCCGCACTATGGTCGGCTGCGGTGATGGCGACCGGCTGCCCGGGAAGCTCCTGGATGAAGGTGCCTGGGGCGGCTTTCTGCACAGGGCTGGCAGGTTTTGGTGTCTCTGGAGGCATTTATTCTCTCCGTCATTTCAACTGTGGCAGACAGCTTACTCCAGTCGGGGGACGCATCAAGCTGATATGGCAGACATTCGCGAAATTCCTGAAAGATGGCACACCAGAACGATAAGAGTTATCATCTATAGAGCGAGAGGTTTTCCTATGGCATATAGCGACAAGGTTGTAGATCACTACAATAATCCGCGGAACGTTGGCACGCTGGACAAGGGCGCTCAAGAGGTTGGTACCGGCCTGGTCGGCGCTCCGGAGTGCGGTGACGTGATGCGTCTGCAGATTAAGGTCAATCCCGAAACGCAGGTAATCGAAGACGCGAAGTTCAAGACCTTCGGTTGCGGATCTGCGATTGCATCGAGCTCGCTGGCGACAGAGTGGGTCAAGGGCAAGACGGTAGCTGAGGCTCTGGCGATTTCGAATACCGACATCGTCAAGGAGCTCGCGCTTCCTCCAGTGAAGATTCACTGCTCGGTTCTGGCCGAGGACGCTATCCGCGCTGCGATCGGCGACTGGAAGAAGAAGAACCATGTTGCCGAGACCGAGCCTGCGACTGCGGCAGCACACTAAGCCAGGTTCGCCCACGAAATCGCGCCCCGCGTCTCGCCGATGTCTCTGCGAGTCCGGGGTGCTTTTTGCAGCATCCGATACTTAGAAGAGGCGCACGGCCAGAATTCGAAGTTACGGCGCGTGCGATTCGCTGTGCAGCAGACAGAGGTGAGGTTTCGATATGTCCATGGTCTCCATCCAACCGACGACTTCGCAGGCGGCAAGCGCTGCTGCTCCCGAGCAGCCGAAGGATCCGTTTGCGGGGATGACGCTGCTGACGGCCGAAGGCCAACAGCCCCGTGCCAAGGCCGCGGTTGAGATCACCAAAAACGCCTTGAAGCGCATCCGGGTCGCGATGGCGAAGGAAGGTGTTTCGCCGGAGCAGGGCGGACTGCGCCTCGGCGTGATGGGCGGCGGATGCTCTGGGCTGAGCTACTCGATCCGGTTCGACACGCAACCTCGCGAGCGCGACCGCGTCTTCGTCTTCGGAGAAGGAATCGAGACACCGGGCGATCCGACCGGCGCAAAGCCTGTCAGGATCTTCGTCGACCCGAAGAGCTTCCTGTATCTCGCGGGCATGGTGCTGGACTTTGAGGAGACGCTGATGCGTCAGGGATTCAACTTCATCAACCCGAACTCGACCAAGAGCTGCGGGTGCGGTTCCAGCTTTACGGCATGAGAATTGCGCGGTACCCCCGCCTTTTTCGCGTAAAGTGTTGAATTGATAGGACTTAGGTCTGGACTGAATTGCCAAAGTCTTGAAAATAAAGAGCTTTGCCGGATCTGGTGTATTCGAGCAGATCGACAGCGGCCATGTCCCGCTCTATCTCTTAATCCTAAATGGTGCTGCTGAATTAATCGGCAGCACCATCCTCTTTGGTATGAGCAAGTTGTCGTGATTTGAGCTTGACAGCAGAACTTCGGGTCCTGCTCATTGAGCGGAAGCCGCAGGATGCTCGATTGCCGATTCGCGCTCGATCCCATATTCGGCGTCCCATCCGGGTAGTTCTTGTGACCCGGTGATGAGGCGGGCACCGTCGCGGAAGGTGAGATAGGTCCAGGCCCACTGGCGGAAGACGGCGAGCCGGTTGCGGAAGCCGATCAGGAAGAAGACATGGATGACCAACCAGACCATCCAGGCGGGCAGGCCGCTCCAATGACCTTTGAAGGGCCACTTGATGTTGGCGACCGCAGCCTTCCGCCCGATCGTGGCCATGTCGCCCTTGTCGAAGTAGTGGAAGGGTTCATTCAGGCCGGTTCCGTCGCTCCCAAAGTCTTTCGCTACGAGGCGACCGATGCGCCGGGCGGCGTAGTGTCCCATCTGCATGGCAGGCTGTGCTACTCCGGGAACCTGGTGGCCGTTCTCTTCAACATGGGCGAGGTCGCCGCAGATGAAGACGTCCGGGTGGCCGGGAGGATTGAGGAACTGGTCGACGACGACGCAGCCGCGACGGTCCAGAGGAACGCCGAGCATCTTGCCAAGGGGCGAAGCCTGCACGCCGGCCGCCCAGAGGGTCACGGTGGACTCGATCCGTTCATTCCCGACCATCACGTAGCCGGGCTGCACATCCGTGACGTGGGCGTTGGTACGGATGGAGACGCCGAGGTGTGCCAGTTGCTCGATGGCGCTCTTCTGGAGATCGGGAGGGTAGGCCGCGAGGATGTTGGGGGAGCCTTCGAGGATCTCGACCTGGGCGGTTGCCGGGTTGATGTGGCGGAAATCGCTGGCCATATAGAGGCGGGCGATGTCGCTGATGGCGCCGGCAAGCTCCACGCCGGTGGGACCGCCGCCGATGATGATGAACTTCAGTGGAGGATGAACGCCGGCCTCCTGCATCTGGCGCTCGGCCAACTCGAAGGCGAGCAGGACGCGGCGCCGGATCTCGGTAGCGTCCTCGACGGTCTTGAGGCCGGGGGCGATCTTGGACCATTCATCGTGTCCGAAGTAGGAGTGCGTCGATCCGGTGGCGACGATCAGGTAGTCATATTCGAGCAGAGCTCCGGTCTTGAGCTGCACGCGCTTTTCTGGAAGCTGAAAACCGACGGCCTCATCCATGAGGACCTCGATATTCCTGTGCTCGCGAAGGATAGAACGGATGGGCTGGGCGATCTCGGCGGGAGAGAGAACGGCGAGGGCTACCTGGTAGAGAAGAGGCTGAAAGGTATGGTGATTCTTGCGATCGACGAGTGTGATATCTACGGGGAGCTTGGCCAGGGCCATCGCCGCGTTTATGCCCGCGAACCCTCCTCCGATGATGACCACCCGCTTGCGTATAGTGTTGCCAGCCGCCATATTCCTGGCTCCTTTGGTATGTGTCTGGCTCTTCAGTCGTTAATTGTGATGCACGAAGCTGCTGGAAGGACGCGGAGTGTGGCTGTGACCGGAGAATTGCCAAAGAAATCTCTGTCTTTATAGTGGCTAGCCAGAGAGACGGGAGAAGCAGGCGCCAAGGTCAGGGGTTTTGGTTCAGCTCGACTGCGAGGAGGCCGACGCTACCGGCGGTGGCGGCGAGGTGCGTTTTTGCGGCGCCTCCGGATTGCGCGAGTGGCGAGACGGCGATGGTGCCGTCGAGTCCGGAGATGAAGGTGCCGGAAGTGGACTGGTAGACAGGGGCGACGGGGCAGCGTCCCTGCGGAGGGCATGCAGGGAGTGCAGGCTGGAGGGTCTGGTGGACGGTGACCGAGGCTCCCGTGATGGGGTGGCCGTCAGGGTCCATGATGCGCAGAACTACCGGAGAGTAGCTTTGGGAGGCAGAAATAGACTGGCCTGACCCGCTGACGACTACCAACCGAAGCAGAGCGTCGCTGACGCTGTTGATGAGAACGTTCGCGCAGATGGACGTCCACGCACAGGCAGAGCCGATGGCGTAATTGGCGCTTGTGAACGGGCCTGCAGTGGCGCTGGTCTGCGCGATGGATTGATCGTTCGCGAGCGTCTGCATGGCGGGAAAGGCAAGAGGTCCCGAGAGCGTAGTCCAGCGGACCGGTATACCGGTGGTCGATGCACCATTGTCAGCGAGAGAGACCTGTGGGGTCCAGGTGAGTACCGCGCCCTCGGCGAGATAGATCTGCGGGTCGAGTGCGGTGACGGTCTGGATGCGAGGGATCGCGGTGAGGGTCGAGGTCACCGATCCGATGCTGCTGGCTGCGGTGAAGGTGATGGGGCCGGGAGAGAGCGGCGTGATGGCGGTGCGGAGGAGCCCGGTCGCGTCGGTGCTGAGGGAGCAAGCCTTGCTGCCGCAGGCTTCGAAGCGGAGCTGGCCGGAGTTGGAGGAGAGTACGACGGCAGTGTTCGGAAGCGGACTGGTTCCATCTGCTGCAACTGCTTTGAGGACGAGCGGGCAGGAGGCGGTGACCTGCGCGACGATAGGGCCAGAGGGAGCGGAGACGAGATCAAGCTCCGGCTGAGGCGCCTGATAACTGAGAGCGCCTGTCATGGTCGTCGTGGCGCTAGTGGCGAGATCGCGCACGCTTACATCGGCTGTCGCGGCGGCGCTGCGGTGGAGGGACGGCGCGACCGCGGTGATGGTGTTTGCGGTGAGGCCGGTGATGGTGGCGGGAACTCCGTTGATGGTGACCGCTAGGCCGTTGCGGAAGCCCATGCCGGAGATGGTGATCGGGGCTCCTTTGGAGGGAACAGTAGAAGGGCTTATGGAGTCTGCGTAGAAGATGCGGGCCTGGTAGTTGTAGTCGGGGCGTCCGTCGCCGCGCTGATCCAGGATGGCGAGACGAAGCTGCTGGTCCTGACTGCTTTGGATGGGGAGGGTGGTCACTCCGCTGACGAAGGCGTTGAAGGCCTCGGGGGTATAGGCGATGGAGGGTGCCGAGCCCAGAGCGTCGGTAGCGTTCCACACACCGATGACGGGCCGCATCTTGGTGGTGGTGAGGGTGGAGTTCTCGTT
>DASTSJ010000378.1:0-3789 GCA_035760765.1 Edaphobacter sp.
TCTTTACGTCCCTCAACATTCCGTTTCCTGCTCTCAACGCACACTTCGTCTCAGGATTGGAATTTTTTGGCGGCATTCTGCTTATCGTCGGGCTCTTCTCGCGCCCCATATCGCTGCTGCTTTGCTGCTCGATGTTCGTCGCCTACTGGACCGCAGCTCGCGACGCCTTGTTCGCCATCTTTTCGGACCCGGGCAAATTCTATGCGGCCGATGCCTTTACTTTTCTCTTTGCGGCTCTGTTGATACTCGCGTTTGGACCCGGCATCTTCTCTCTCGATGCCCTGATCGCGAGCAGGTTCCGACCCTATCAGGATGCCGGCAGCGTGAGCGCGGCCCGCTGGGAGACGGATGCTGTCTCCAGCTAAGGACAGAGACGAGGCAGACCTGATCGCGGATGTTCTGTCCGGTAAAGCGGACGCCTTTCACGATCTCATTCGCCCTTATGAGCGCAGCGTTTACCTTATGGCACTGTCCATGCTGCGGAGTGAGGCTGAGGCTGAAGATGTAGCCCAGGAGGCGTTCATCAAGGCCTATCGCAACCTCGGACGCTTCCGTTCGGAGGCCCGCTTCAGCACCTGGCTGATCGCCATCGCGCTCAACGAGGCACGAGCTAGGCTGCGCCGGAAAGAACCGGGATTGACCGACTCGATCGACGATCAGGATGGCTCTGTCGTGCCGGCGCAGCTGACCGACTGGCGCGAGATTCCCTCCGAGACGTTGGAACGCGAAGAGATCCGTTCTATTATTCGCCGTGCACTTGCTGCACTCCCGCTCGCCTATCGCGAGGTATTTGTGCTGCGCGAACTCGAAGACCGAAACGTGAAGGAGACAGCCGAGACGCTGGGAATCAGCATCGCATCCGTAAAGATGAGGCTGCATCGGGCCCGCATGATGCTGCAAAAGCAACTCGCACCCCAGTTGGCCAGCGCCAACACCCAGAAGCAGCGAAGGAGGTTCCCATGGTTCTGAACTGCCGCCACGTCTGGGAATACATCTCCAGCTACCTGGACAACACGCTCGACGAAGACACGCGCATGGATGTGGAACGTCACCTGGAGCACTGCGAAATCTGCTCAGCGATTCTCGATTCCACGCGGAACATCCTCATTCTCACAGCCGACGATCGCGTCTTTGAACTTCCGGTCGGATATAGCGACCGTCTTCATGCGCGTCTGCGGCAGGCAATTATCGAGAGTCCGCCGCCCAGTCATGAAGAGGGCGAACCGGGGGACGGTTTCGTCACACCCGATGAACCATCGGATGCGTGATCCACTCGGCCGCAAGCAGGACCAGAGTCACAATCGCCAAGGCGATCTGCAGCCGTTCCGATCGCACCTTGTCGCGCGATACCGGTCGCACCCTCCATTGAGCTGCTGGACGCGCACGCAGGGAACGCACTCTCCAGACCGAATACAAGTTCGCAAGAGATCCGATCAGGGCGATAATCATCATCGGGATACGAATGGCGTCCTGATGATATCCCTTGGCAGGAGCATAGATGCCGCTGGCTGCAGCCAACGCGCTCAGGCCAATCAGCACGCGAAAGCCACTGATGGCCAGGACCGCCGTGCATGCGCTCTGAATCAGCGCAAACAGCAGGCCGCCCACGTTCGCCCAGCGAAGGCGATGCTCCGTTCCTTCGGCAGCTGCGAGGCTGTTCTGTTCAACGGATCTTTCGTTCTGGTCGTTCATTGAGATTTACCTTCCGGGACGTCCGTGCTCCAGCCAAACCTTGTAGAGCCCCCACGCTGCCACCGAACAGTTATCGACGATCTCTCCGCGCAAGAGCATCTGCTCGAACTCCGGAACGCTCACCCGCCGCACCACGAGATCATGCTCCTCGACGTCAGGATCGGGCGCGCCATGCGTCAGACCCTCGGCGAGAAAGATGTAGTGCTTCTGGTTCATGACGCCGTAGGCGATCTGGAGCGTGCTCAGCAGGGTCATCCGCTCGGCCTCGAGGCCGGTCTCCTCCCGCAGTTCCCCGCGAGCCAGCTCCTCCGGAACCACTTCAGCCTGCTCCCAGCCGCCTTGCGGAAACTCCGCAAAACGCCCGCCGACGGTGTAGCGGAACTGCTCGATCAGATAGACAAACTCGCCCTCGTTGGTCTTCTCCAGCGGGATGATGATGGATGCCGGATCTTTGTCGACCACACCGTAGATCCCGCGCTGACCGTTGGCGCGCTCGATGATGTCTTCACGAACGCTTGTCCAGGGATTGCGGTAGACTTCCCGGCTGCTGATAGTTTTGATCGACAAAGGCCTCTCCTCAAGCGCCCTTCACTTTCCAAAATATTCGTCATTCCAAGGGCAACGAAGATCCCTCTATTTCGTTGCGGAACAGGGATCTCTTTCGATCTACTCCGGCATCTCGAACTCAAGGTGTGATGGATACTTGGACGACTCATAGATCGAGATTGTCTGCGCTTTGTACGAACCCGCAGGCGCAGACATGATGTTTGGAACCCAGGTCTGCGGATTGCGATCGTAGAGCGGAAACCAGCTCGACTGCACCTCAACCATGATCTTATGCCCCTTCAAGAAGGTGTGGTCGGCTCCATGCAGGCTCCACTTGTACTCGGTCACCATACCGGGCTTCACCGGCTCCGGCTTCTCGAAGCTATCGCGATAACGCCCCCGCAGAATCTCGTCTGCGATCATCAACTGATATCCAGCCATGCCATTGGGAGCATCGTCGGGATAGGCATCGATCAGCTTCACGACCCAGTCCCCGTCGCTTCCCGTAGTGGCTGCGAATAGATCGGCCACCACATCTCCGGTGATCGTCACGTCGTGGTCGAGCGGTGCTGTCGTAAAGTTGGCGAGGTCTTTCCGGCCACTGACAAACCGCTGATCCTCAACCAGCCACGTCCTCCACTTCGATCCATTTCCATAGGTCGCCTGGATTGGCCTGGGCCTGTACGGAACGGGGTTCGCTGGATCCGCCACATACTCCGTCGTGCTTTCTTTAGCAGGCGCCTCGAAACTCAGGCTGTGATCACCGGCCAGATACAACTTTGCCGGCTTGAATCCCGACTTCGGGGGCCACGCACTGTAGTGTTCCCACCGGTTCGTGCCGGTACGGAAGCTGGCTGTGTCCTTGAGGGAGAAGCCCGATCGCTCCTTCAGATACTTCTCAAAAAATGGCGCCTCAATCGTCTTTCGAAAGGTCTCCCCGGTAGCGGAGCCGAAGTCCAGAACCCCCAGATGCCGTGTCGTCGGGACCCACCCACCATGGTTCCAAGGCCCAAGCACGAGAAAGACCTCGTGGTCCTTGTCATGAGGCTCCAGCGCGGCATACTCCGCCTGCGGTCCCCACATATCCTCCTGGTCCCACCAACCACCCACCTCAAGCGTAGGAACTTCTACCCTGGTCAGGTGCGGCTCGACCGCCATGGCCTGCCAGAACTTTGTATAGGCGGGCTGCGAGAGAAAAGCCTTTGCTGTCGGCAGGTCGCTCATCCCGGCACTCTTCGCCGCTCCGGCGAAGTTCACATTCTTCAGAAAGAAGTTGTACGTATCGTCACTCGACTGGACCCGCACATCCGTCTTCTGGCCTTCGAGCTGCTGCACATAATCGAAGCCGTAGGTCTGGCGAAACGCGCCGTTGTGAAAAAAGTCATCCCCTATCCAGATATTCGTCATGGGAGCCTGCGGGGAGATCGCCTTTACCGCTGGATGCGCGTCGATGCCTGCCATCATCGCCAGAAAGCCAGGGTACGAGATGCCATACACCCCAACGCGACCATTGTTATGAGGAACGTTCTTGAGCAGCCAGTCGATCGTGTC
>DASTSJ010000379.1:0-4484 GCA_035760765.1 Edaphobacter sp.
GTATTCCTGTGTCTGATACTGCACGATAACGGTTCCGCCGTTGCGAACATAGTCAAGCAGACGATTGTTGAAGGTCTTGAGCTCAGGGCGCGCAGCATAGGCCCGAATTCCAAGAACGATGGCATCGTAGTGCGATAAGTCGGCCGAGGCGATCTCCCCGGCTGAGAGCATCGTCGGGTGAATTCCGATCTCCTCAAGCGAGGTAGCGACATCGTCGCCTGTTCCCATGACATAGCCGATCTTCAGATCAGGCGCAGTCTTTACATCCACCGCCGTCGCCCGGTACGTGGATGGGCGATAGTGCGGATAAGGACGCAGCCCCGGATAGCCGACGGTCTGGAATCCCTGTGTGAACTTCTCTCCGTTGTATTCCGCAACAGCAGTGATGATGTAGGGCTTGGCCTGGACGTTTTGCGGCTGCACGTGGAAGCTAAGGTTCTGATCCTCCCCTTCTCGTCGGGTGGCGAAGTCTGCAACCTCGGGTGTCGACTTCCATCCTGAAGGAAGCTCGAGCCGGACACTCCCTTTGGCCGGGCCTTTGACGCTGCTGTGAAGCTGAACATGCAGCTCGATGGAGGCGTTATTGAGAGCAACCACACCGGCATAAGGAGATACCGAAAGAGAAATGGCAGGAGCTATCAGCAGAGGTTCAAGCACAGGCCCCTGACCATTGACCCTGTCTACAGTCTGGACAACGCCGGACAGATGAACATCGACGTCGTGATACTTGACGTCGGCAGTCGCAAGCAGAGGATAGGGTCGGGTAGGCAGGTTCAGGTAGCGAGGATCGTTGATGTCGTAGTAGGACTGCTCCAGGCTGGGCCTGCTGAAGTAGGGCTTGGTCAGCTCGGCTGTACGCGGGACGTTTACCTCGAGTGTCTCGTCCGCGGTTCCACCAGGCGCAAGCTGAGAGCCGGCGGATGTTCTGGGGGTAATCCCAAAACCTTCACCAGCCTGAGACAAAACCTTAACCTCGCCGAGTGCGACCGGTTCCGCTCCCTGGTTCGCAACATGGACTGCAACCGCAACCTTGTTACCGGGTACGACCGTCTGGGAGCTGGGCACTTGCGTGGACATATCGCCGAATGGGCCCATGTGCCCCTGAGCTCCGGAACCCTCGGTCGTGTTGGCCAACAGAGTGAGTCCCAAGGACTGCTGCAGTGCGAGATTGAACTGTTGTTGCTTGATCTTCAGCTCATGCGTCATGTTGTAGGACGCGTCTGCCGGAAGCTTGCTGGTGGCAAGCTGATCCAGGAGTGCGTTGACCTCTGAGAGACCCTTCGCAAGCGCAGGCGCAATCGCCTCAGGATGAGTTGCATTGAAATCGTGAATGGCCGACTCAACCGTGGCATTAAGACCGTTCAGCTTATCCCGCCATACCGCCTGCTGCTCCTTGGGAGCATACGAGGCAATGCCAGCCAGCGTCGTATCGATCCCGTCGAAGAAGCTCGCCTCAGTAGCCGTAGCTGTGACGCGTGAGGCATACAGATGATACGGAGTTGAAAACGGCCCCGGCAGTGGAGTGGCAATACCGCCATTCTGAGTCTTCTGCTCATTGAGGCCCTCGCGCGAGAGCTGCATGTAAGACAGGCCGAGCATGGGGTTATAGTTGCCGCTCGGAATCTTTACCGTCGTTGACGGGACACCTTCAATCCAGGTGTTGTCAACGTAGTTGCGGAAACGCACGGGAGCATAGTGTCCGGTGGCGTAGTCATAGATTCCCTTCTCAGAGACGCGCGCGAAGGGTACGCGGGCATACACCTTCAGGGGTGACCATGGCTTGAGCCCGGCTTTGATCTGGTCTGGGAAGACCTTGGGATCTCCTGCCATGGCATAGACACGCTGAGCCATGTACCCGGCGACCTGATGTTGTCCGTGACCGTCAGAGACGTTGCCGGCGAAGACGCTGGTGACGACAAGAGGCCGCTGCATGCGGATGACGCGAACAACATCGTAAAGAACACGCTCTTCTCCCCAAGTCTTTAACGCCTCTTCGATCGTCTTGGAGAAGCCGAAGTCGGCGACGCGCGTCCAGTACTGATGCACTCCGTAGTAGTTTCCTGCAGCCAGCAGCTCCTGGGTTCGCAGCGTGCCGAGCTGATCCCAGTAATCGCCGGTCATAACGTTCTGTCCACCCTCACCGCGATTCAGCGTGAGCAGCGTTGTGTCCACCCCCTGACCCCGGCTCTCATAAGCGAGCATGCCGCCATCTTCGTCGTCTGGATGGGCAGTAATCATTGCGAGTGAGGCCCGCGTGTGCAGCTTCTGAAGTGTCTGCGAAAGGCCGACCGAGCCACGATCTACAGGAAGAGGACGTGCATACGCAGACTGATATGGAGCACGCTCAGGCTGTTGAGCTACCGAAATGGCTCCCTGAAAGGAGAAGGAGAGAGTAAGGATCGCGGCGGCAGTTCCGCGGCGTACATCGGATCTCATGAACGGTCAGCTCCTGGCGACTCGAGTGGTTGTGTACCAATAATCTTACGGTTGGCTGTAGCTTTGCAGGCGAGAATCAGCCTTGCTGGTAATGGATAACAGAGCGCACCAAACTTTGTAAAGATTATTAACAAATTTAGGGTATGATGACTCGACATACGATTCGCGATGCGATTTCAGTCCTCCTCATCTACTCCATCTTCGTCAGGAGCCGGCACGCAACCATCTCGCCCAGCCCATCTGCGGCAGGTAAACGCACGTGGACTCCTTCGACTTCTACGGGAGCATAGCCCATGTTCGAAGGCTGACCTGGTGCGGTTGTCGGGCTTGAGCGCGCCGACGGTCTCAAGCGCTGTAGCTCAGCTCGAATCCCTGAACCTGGTCGAGCACCTGGGGGACGGAGAGTCGAGCGGCGGACGTCCGCCGGAGATGCTTCGCTTCAATGCAAACCGCGGGTATGTAGCCGGCGTAGACATCGGCGGAACAAGGCTCCGCATGGTGCTGGCAGATCTGAACGGGCGCATTGTTACGCAGTGGGCGACGCAATTTACCGACAAGCAGCGTACTCCGAAAGCGGTCTGTTCGCTGATTCACGATGGGCTGAAGACCATGTGCCAGGATGCCAGCGTCTCCATTAAACGAGTTCTGGCGCTTACGGTAGGGGCTCCTGGCATTACCAATGTGAGCGCCGGGATTGTCCTGTCAGCACCTAATCTGAAGGATTGGACCGATGTTCCTCTTCGCTCGATGCTGGAGCAGGAGACGGGAGTCCCCACGATTCTCGAAAACGATACCAATCTTGCAGCGGTAGGCGAACACTGGAGAGGGTCGGCGATCGGTGTGGACGACTTCCTCTTTATCGCACTGGGTACGGGAGTCGGCGCCGGCATCTTTCTGCGCGGCAGACTGCATCATGGTGCCAACTGGAGTGCCGGCGAGATTGGCTATGCAGCCGTCAGCGGACACCCGCGGCAGCGACTTGAGTTCCGGGCAACCGGCCAACTGGAACGCTCCATTGGTGGTCTGGGAATCGAATCGGAATGGCGACGGCTCCTCACCCGAGATCGCCAAGGAAGCAAAAGCGATCTTGAAAAATTGCGGGCCAGCGAGATCTTCGATCTGGCGGTGGATGGCGACCGTCTGGCTGCACAGGTGGTGCAGTACGCAGCCAGCATTTTGGCAGACTGCATCGTAGAGATGTCCCTTACGCTCGACCCTTCGCTGGTGATTCTGGGTGGAGGCGTGGGTTGTCATCCCGAGCTTTGTAAGGCCACCGAGAAGCTGCTCGCCGCTAATGAGTTTGCAAGACCACTGGTCCGATCCAGCTCGCTGGGAACACAGGCGCAGCTCTACGGGGCAATCTGCCTCAGTCTGGCCGCATCCGAATCCCGCCTGCTGGATTAAGCACCCTACGACCGGTTTTTTATTGACAGTGATCGGATGTTTCACTACTGTGAAGGCACCTTACCACTTACTAAATAGGTTTTACTAAGTCACAGATCGCATCCAGTCTCAGCGACTCTTACTTTTGCTTTCCAATTTGCACGATCCGGCTTTTGCGATCCCAGGAGGCACACCTTGTCGACTCTTCGTAGCTTTCGAAGCTCTCTTCTAGGAGCCGCGCTCCTTGCGGGGCTCCCCGTCCTCAGTTCTTCCCCGTTGGCGTGGGGACAATCGCAGTCCATCAACGGAACGATCCGGGGGCATGTCACCGATGCGAGCGGGGCCTCCGTTCCCGGCGCCAGCGTGACCATCTCAAATGCCGCAGTCGGGTACACCCGTACGATTCAGGCCGGTGACGACGGTTACTATGTGCTGGTCAACCTTCCCCTCGGAACCTACAAGGTGGCTATCTCGAAGGATGGATTTTCAACAGCAAACTTCGATCAGGTCGTGCTAACGGCAGGCAAGGAAGCTGTGCTGGACAGCGCGCTGACCGTCGGCAGCACATCAGAGCAGATTGAGGTCAGCGCCACGACGATGGGGATCGATCCTTCGACCCTGAACATCCAGCGCACACTTGATTCACGCGAGGTCGAGAATCTTCC
>DASTSJ010000380.1:0-8176 GCA_035760765.1 Edaphobacter sp.
GCATCGACCACGTAGGCATCGGCACTGACTTCGATGGAATCCCGGTTCCTCCCGAGGGGATCGACTCTGCAGCGGACCTGCCGAAGGTCACCAAGGCTCTGATGGCGCGAGGCTACACCGCCGAAGACATGCACAAGCTCCTCGGCGGTAATCTGCTGCGGGTCTTCCTTGCGGTACAGGCTGCACAGGAAAAGCCCCCAGTCATCGCTCCGGGACAAGGCCAGTAGCTCTGGCCTCTCCCGGAACACCCATCAGTTCCCTTTTGTGGCGATCAGCTTGATCTTGTGAATCTGGGGAGGCTCGGCGAGCAGTTCGCCGGCCTTCTCCATCAGCGCCTTCGCAATCGGCCCGTTCAGGTGGGCATCACGGCCCGATTCATCCTCAAACGTATCGAAGATGCTGAAGCGGCCATCATCCTCATCGAGGGCATACCACGTAACAGTGCCTTGCTCCTGCGCAGCCATCTGCGCACCCTGCTTCAGGAACTCCTTCAGTTCCGTCTCCTTCCCCGGTTTGGCTTTCAGCGGAACGTACAGCGCCAGCTTTGGCATGAAATTTCTCCTTTGTGGCGTTGGATGCACTTACCTACCTCAGGTCACATATTTCGCAAATCTGCATCACATCTTTGTAACGATTAACCCAAGGAAACGAGGTGCCTCTTGGTCACAAAATGGTTCAGGCGCAGACATCGTCCCAACGTCTTCCGCGGAGTAGTCACCGGTGTGGCCGCCGGAATCGCCGCGACACTGATCATGGATCAGTTCCAGAAGCTCAGCTCGGCGGGAATCAACGCAGCCGATAAACAAATTCGACTGGCACTGGACGAGCCGGAGGAGTCCATCGACCGCGATCACCAGCAGCAGGCGGAGCAAGCGGCCCGGCAGGAAGGCTCGACGGAGAAAGTCGCTCGCAAGATTGCTGAAGTCGCAGGAAAGGATCTGCCACCAGCAAACAAGAAGAAGGCCGGGCAAGCCGTTCATTACGCCTTCGGTACTCTGATGGGAGCCATCTATGGCATAAGCGCAGAACTGGTACCCGAAGTGACAACCGGCGGCGGAACAGCATACGGTACGCTCCTCTTCCTCGCTGCCGATGAAGTAGCTGTGCCTGCCTTCCAGCTCTCTCCACCGCCCACGGAGACTGCTCCCACCGACCACCTTCAACATTGGGCCGCGCACGTCGTCTACGGAGGGTCCCTCGAGCTCATTCGCAGCCTCATGCGTCGCTTCATGTAGGCTCACCGCAATTGCTCGCCGCAGGCGTCTGCGATAGCCTGTTTTATGGAGTTTAGCTACGCATGACGCTTCGCCTTCTTGCACTTGCCCTGCTTGTCAGCGGCGGACCAGCCTGGGCCCAGTCCCAGCCCGCCCCTGCTCCCGCGCCCGATGCACCACAGGCTCCGCAAACCGCAGCGCCGGCTTCTCCGGCTGATGCTCTGCCGGATGCTCCCAGCACAACCAGCGACGTCAAGCCGCCCGTCACTCCAACCGGTCCCACAGCCGTGATCGACACCACGATGGGTCGGCTGACATGCAAGCTCTATGACAAACAGGCGCCGGTGACCGTCGCAAACTTCATCGGCCTGGCCGAAGGCACAAAGGACTGGACCGATCCCAAGACCTTGAAGAAGGTACATGGAGAATCCTTCTACAACGGCACCACCTTTCACCGCGTTATCCCCGGCTTCATGATCCAGGGCGGCGATCGTTTGGGCGACGGACGCGGCGATCCCGGCTATCTCTTTCAGGACGAATTTGACCCCACCCTCACCTTCGACGAACCCGGTCGACTTGCGATGGCCAACTCGGGACCGAACACCAATGGTTCGCAGTTCTTCATCACCGAAGTTCCCGTTCCGCAACTGAACGGCAAGCACACCATCTTCGGACAGTGCGACGCCCACACCGCCCTACTCGTCGGTTCTATCGCGCGCGTGCAGCGGGACGAGAACGACAAACCCATCACTCCGGTCGTCATCAACAAGATCACCATCGTTCGCGACGGCCAGCCCATGCCCCCGGAACCACCGCAGCCCGCTGCAGCTCCGGGCACAGCCGCAGCACCTCCTGCTGCCAACTAAAGCTTCGCCTCTCGTCAGCGTTGAGGGGTCTCACTCAGAACGTTTTATTTCCAAAGGAGAACAACATGGCACGCAAGCCAGGAACCTACGCAACCTTCAAGACCTCCGAAGGCACCATTGTTACCGAACTTTTTGAGAAGGACGCGCCCCAGACGGTAGCGAACTTCATCGGTCTGGCTGAAGGCACCAAGGAGTGGGAGAGCCGCAGCAAGAAGGGCGCTAAGCTCTACGACGGAACTATCTTCCACCGCGTCATCCCCGAGTTTATGATCCAGGGCGGTGACCCCGAAGGCACAGGCATGGGCGGCCCTGGCTACAAGTTTGCCGACGAGACCAAGGGCAGCCCCCACGGCTTCCAGGAACCCGGCAAGCTGGCCATGGCCAACGCCGGCCCCAACACCAACGGCTCGCAGTTCTTCATCACCGTAGCCCCCACCACCTGGCTCACGGGACGTCACACCATCTTCGGCCAGGTCGTCGAAGGCTACGACGTTGTCGAGAAGATCTCCAAAGTCGCCCGCGATGGCATGGACCGGCCGAAGACCCCGGTTGTTCTCGAATCCGTAACCATCGAACGCGTAGCCTAGCGGACGATTTCCACCAAAGAGAAAAGCCCGCTCGATGCGGGCTTTTTCTTTGCTTCGTCAAGAAAGTCTTACGCTACACCAATCACCGTGCAAAGCTCCTTCACCGCATCGGCGCTCTTGTTCAGAGCAGCCTGCTCTTCTGCGGTGAGCTTGATCTCGATGATCTGCTCCAGGCCCTTCGCTCCCAGTTTGCAGGGAACGCCAACGTACAAGCCCTTGATCCCATACTCGCCGTTGAGATAAGCGGCGCAAGGAAGGATCTTCTTCTTGTCCTTCAGGATCGCCTCGACCATCTCAACCGCAGCGGCGGAAGGAGCATAGTAGGCCGAACCGGTCTTGAGATACTTAACGATCTCAGCCCCACCGTTCGCCGTGCGAGTCTCAAGCTCCTTAAGACGGTCAGCAGCGATCAGCTCCGTAATCGGAATTCCGGCAACCGTCGAATAACGCGACAGCGGCACCATGGTGTCGCCATGTCCACCCAGCACAAAGGCCGTGACGTTCTCGACCGAGACGTTCAGCTCCTGCGCGATGAAGGTGCGGAAGCGAGCCGAGTCCAGAACGCCCGCCATGCCGATTACACGCTCGCGCGGAAGTCCAAGCTTCTTGAAGGCCGTCTGCGCCATCGCATCCAGCGGATTCGACACGATGATGAAGATCGCATTCGGCGACGCCGCCAGCGCCTTACCCGCAACCTCGCTCATGATGTTAAAGTTCGTGTTCAACAGATCGTCGCGGCTCATACCGGGCTTACGAGCAATGCCTGCGGTGATTACAACGATGTCCGAGTTCGCCGTGTCCGCATAGTCATTCGTTCCGATCACGGAAACATCACGCTTCTCGATCGGCAGAGCCTCCAGCAGGTCCAGTCCCTTCCCCTGCGGCACGCCTTCGACCACATCAATCAACACAACATCCGCAAGCTCCTTCGAGGCGATCCAGTGAGCAGCAGTAGCGCCGACGTTGCCGGCTCCGACAATAGTTACTTTCTTACGCATGGTGAGTGAAATCTCCAGAGTGATCTTGTGCGTACCTGGCAGGCTGAATCCTGCGCTCTACGCATTAATGATACGTCCGTGCTGCAAAGCGCCGTCACGATATTCGCCGATTCAGTGCGGATATCGACGAAACCACGTTCGCTTTGGGGAACCTCAGCGGAAAGGGCCTGCCGCCCAAAGGGAACAGCAGGCCCGTTGCTGCAGAACTACAGTTAGCCCATGTTCTCAATCATGCGGCTCGCAAACTCGCTCGTCTTCGCCTTCGTTGCGCCCTCCATCTGGCGCTCGAAGTCATACGTAACGAACTTCTGCTGAATCGTCTTCTCCATCGAAGACTCGATCAGCCGCGCCGCCTCGGGCCATCCGATAAAGTCGAACAGCATCACTCCCGAAAGAATGACCGAGCCAGGATTGATGACATCCTTATCCGCATACTTCGGAGCCGTGCCGTGCGTCGCCTCGAACACCGCATAGCCGTCGCCGATGTTGGCTCCGGGAGCGATTCCAAGCCCACCGACCTGCGCCGCAGCCGCGTCCGAGATGTAGTCGCCGTTGAGATTCGTCGTAGCGAGCACGCTGTAGTCAGAAGGACGGATGATGATCTGCTGGAAGATCGAGTCCGCAATGCGGTCGTTCACCAGGATCTTCTTCTTCCACGCGCCGTTTCCGTGCGACTTCCCAATCGACTCGATGACGCTCTTAACCTCGGCGACGACCTCATCGCCAAAGCTCTTGGGAGCGAACTCGATCCCCGGCTCGATCAGCGCAGCGTTCTCCTCCGGAGTCAGGTTCGGATTCGCCTCGAGATTGCCGAGAATCCAGCTCTCGCGCTCCGTCACGGTCTGCTCGCGGAACTCCTGCGTCGCGACCTCGTAGCCCCACTCGCGGAACGCGCCTTCCGTGAACTTCTGGATATTGCCCTTGTGAACCAGCGTCACCACCTTGCGGTTGTTGTCGAGCGCGTACTGAATCGACGCACGAACCAGCCGCTTCGATCCCGTAATCGAGATCGGCTTCACGCCAACGCCCGAATCCGTACGGATCTTCTTCTTGCCGCCCTTCAACATCTCGTCATTCACAAACGAGATGAACTTCTCAGCCTCAGGCGTTCCCTCGCGGAACTCAATTCCGGCATAGATGTCTTCCGTGTTCTCGCGGAAAATAACAATGTCCACCAGCTCCGGATGCTTCACCGGGCTGGGCACGCCAGCGTAGTACTTCACCGGGCGAACGCACTGATACAGATCCATCAGCTGCCGCAGGGCAACATTCAACGACCGGATGCCGCCACCTACGGGAGTCGTCAACGGCCCTTTGATCGACACGCGGAAATCAACCGTCGCCTTGACCGTGTCATCCGGAAGCCAGTTCTGCGTCTGGCGATATGCCTTCTCGCCCGCCAGCACCTCAAACCACTTCACGGAGCGCTTGCCGCCGTATGCCTTCTCGACAGCAGCGTCGAAAACGCGCTGCGAGGCCTTCCAGATATCGCGTCCAGTACCATCGCCTTCAATGAAGGGGATGATCGGGTTGTCGGGAATGGTGTACTTGCCGTTGTTGTACTGAATCGGTGCGCCGTCCTTGGGCACCTGAATCCCGTTGTAGCTGTCCTGCATAGATGAATCGTCCCCCCATAAAGGTAATGAGAAAACAAAACTACCATTGGCCGAGAACGTCTGGCAATTACCGCACGATGAAAACGATAATCGAACCAACGCTCTTCCCTGCAGCGTTCTTTGTAAGATTACCTCCATGCGAAAGCGAAGCCTTTTCCTTCTCTTCCTTGTTCCCCTTTTTCTTCTGACAACCGCCCCCGCTCAGACCCGATCCATCACAGAAAAGATCGAGTGGACCTGGGCCGACCGTCCTGATCATCCTGACCCAAAGCTGCCCAACATCCTTCTTATCGGCGACTCCATCACCCGCGCCTATTATCCGGAGACATCACACCTCTTGGCTGGAAAAGCGAACTGCTATCTCTTCGCCACCTCTGCCTCCTCCGGAGATCATCGCCTGCTTAAGCAGATCTCCGATCTTGCCGACATCGTGCCCGCAAACTTTGCCGTCATCCACTTCAACAATGGCATGCACGGCTGGGGATACACCGAACAGCAATATGGGCAGGGGCTTCCCTCGTTCCTTGTAGCGGTACGCAAACTCTCGCCGTCTGCAACTCTCATCTGGGCCAACACCACTCCTGTCCGCAAGCCGACCTCCGCCGGAGCAACCAACGAGCGCGTCCACCAGCGCAACGAGCTTGCCATGGCCGTAATGAAGCGCGCGCACGTCACCATCGACGATCAGGAAGCCCTCATGCTCCAGCACCAGGACCTCCACCAGGACGACGTTCATTTCACCCCCGCAGGCAGCGCCATCCAGGCCCAGCAAGTGGCCAAATACATCCTCGACGCTCTCTCCAGCCAGCAAAAGCAATGAGCCGCAGAAAGTGTCCGCGGCTCATCCTCCACTCTCGCAACTTGATCACTTCGTAAGGTAGTAGTCGATCGTCGCAACGACGCGGACCTTCTTCATAATGCTGGCGTCGGGATTCGTCATCCCGCCGCCACCTTCCTCCCCTGGAGCTCCGCCGCCGCCGTCCGCCGCCGAGATCGAAAACACGCCCTGATTCGCCGACCGGATCGACCCCACCTGGCTTCCGGAGTCCGCCGCAAACCGGTCCGCGGAAGCACGGGCATTCTTCGTCGCCTCCGTAATCATGTCTGGTTTCAGCGCGTTCAGTCCGCTAAAGATGTAACGGATTCCCTGTCCATACCCTCCGACGACGATAATGCCCGCCTGCAGAAGCTGCGCCGTCTTCTGCCCGGCCTTCGCAATCTTGTCTACGTCTTTTGAATTGACCGTAACCGTCTGCTGCACGATGTAGCGAGGTCCGCCCTGGTTGTTCCCGCCATACTCATTGGCCTGTTTATCGGTGACTTGAATCTGACCGACCGAGATCTCCTGCGGAGTAATTCCCTGCTCGGCAAAGAACTTCAACACCGCACTGCGATCTTCCTCGCTCTTTGCATAGACCTGCTGCAGATCGTTCCCCGCCTCCTTAAACGTCACCGGCCAGATTGCGCTGTCGGACTTCACCGTCCGCTCGACCAGACCTTTTACCGTAACGTAACGATCCGCCAGCCGAGTCTCCTTGATCTGGCTTCCAAGCAACCAGCCCCCCAGCACCAGCCCCAGCAGAAGGCAAACTCCAAGGACCGCCGCGGGCCGCAGCAACACTCCCGACTCTTCCGTCGCCACAGACGTCCTCCCCTTGTTACACCAGAAGGATGAAGGAGAGCCCCGCTCATGTCAATTTGAGAAAATGGCTCCGTTCGAGCATACGTTCTTCCTACGAGGTCCATGCATGAAGTTCTTTTCTTCCTCCGGTTTCCTCACCGTCTACTCTGGGGCCCTGACCGTAGCCTTGGCAGTTGTACTGCTCACCGGAGCGCACAAATCATCAAACGCCGCCTTCGACCAGATCACCGTTCATCGCATCAACATCGTCGAGCCCGACGGCACCACCCGGATGGTCCTCTCCGACCACGCCGAGTTCCCCGGCGCATACTACATGGGCAGGGAGTATCCCCGTCCAGACCGCGATGCGACCGGCATCCTCTTCAACAACGATGAAGGAACGGAAAATGGCGGTCTGATCTTTGGCGGCAGAAAAGATAAGGATGGCGTTACGCACAGCTGGGGTCATCTCAGTTTCGACGAATACAACCGTGATCAGACCCTTGTCCTGGAGTCCAACAGCGACGGGAACGCCCGCAACACGTTCCTTTCGATCAACGATGACGACACGCCATGGACCATGACGCCCCAGGTTGTCTCCGAGTGGCAGCGAGCAAGAGCAATGCCGTCAGGCCCGGAGCGCACAGCCGCCATACAAGCCTGGCGTGCGAAGTATCCCGGAGGAATCACACATCGTGCCACCCTGGCCCGCAGCGACGACAAAGCCGTCGCCCTCACTCTCAGGGACCAGAAGGGCCGGGCTCGTCTCGTCGCTCGCGTAGCAGCAAACGGCGAGCCGACACTTGAGTTTCTCGACGAACAAGGCAAAGTCGTGCGCTCCCTCACCGCAAACTCAAAATGACCTCGTCTCCCGTGCATGAAAAAGCCCCGGCTTAAACCGGGGCTTTCATAACTGCGTTCAACCTGCTCTTAGAACTGGTTCCAGAGAAGCTGGTTGTAAACATCGTGATGGAACTGAACCTCCGGAGCCTTCACGATCGTTCCCAGCAGACGCGGGCAACGATCGGCCGAAGCCTGCTTCAGGTCCGCGTAGCGGGCCTTCACATCGGCTCCCAGAAGCTTTGTGGTCCAGTCGGCGCCGCGGAAGTTCTCGATCGCCGTGTAGATGTTGTCTGGCAGGTAGCGCTCGGCCTGGCGAAGGTTCTTGATCTTCGCCGTGTCGCCCTGCAGGCCGCTCTTGAAGATCGAGTAGAGAACCATGTACGGATTCGCATCCGGTCCGACCGAACGAACCTCAACGCGAGCCGACTTCT
>DASTSJ010000381.1:0-5282 GCA_035760765.1 Edaphobacter sp.
GTCGGCTACGGAAGACTACGAAAATCCGCTGACGGTCGTCTTCAACATCAAGGGAGGAATCGGAACACCAACGGGGAAACGTCTCTTCGTGCCGGCGGACCTCTTCGTCTCGAATGACAAACCTGTCTTTCCTCACGAGAAGCGTGAACTAGACGTTTATTTCCAATACAGCAACATGGTGCAGGACGCGGTGCGTATCAGTTTCCCTCAGAACATCAAGGCGGAATCGGTTCCTGCGATCTACAAGGACCAGTTTGAGAAGTCGATCGCCTATGCCCTAAGCAACGAGCAGACGCCCAATTCTGTAACCATCCGACGCGACTTCGATCTGGGCCAGTTCTTCTTCGAGAACAAACAATACCCGGCTCTACGCACCTTCTACAGCAAGGTAGAAGGCAAGGACCAGGAGAAGATGGTTCTGATCACATCACCGGTTGCAGCACCGGTTGCGTCAGTAAATTGAGGCTGTTCTGGAAAGATGTGCCGGGGCTGTGCTCCGGCACATCTTTTTTAGACTGCATCGATGATGTGCGATGGACTGACATGAGGCATGGATCCGCCCTCCATTGATTACAAAAAGCGTGAAGTGTAGGGGAAGTAAATGGTCGGCCCCTATTAGACGATTTTCGAAATTCTCGCGGCTCCCAGTGATCTATCTCACGTGTCACATCGCCTGTCTGATGATCCCTCAGTCGAACTTGAGCAGAGGCTCATTGCTCATGCACTTCCGCGCTTGTCTTACCTACCGGATATGCCGATCGGCTAGACCTGCGTATAGGGCACATTGCGCTGCTTCTGTATATAAGCGCTTGAGGGGCCGATGAGTTACGGTTAGTGGGCGGACAAAAATCCACCTCGTCGAGCGAGCATAGCTTCCAACAAGCCGATATCAGCAGCCGTTGATGCTGACCGTACAGCACAGCATGACGCCACTAAAGTAAATTCGATGTCATCTACGGCAGCATACGATACCCAAACTCTGCGGGCCTCGATCACTAAGGATAATCATTTGAAAAACAGATTAGTCGAGCCTCGCTACGCTACTGGTTTCCTTTTCATCGGCTTGGTTGCTGCTTTGACCTTGAGCACAAACAGTATGCATGCACAACAACCCTTGAGCACAATGCGACTAGATGGGCCAATGTCATCTGCCGCCATCTCTCCAGACGGGCGCTATATCGCCGTAAATATAGGCAGCTCTGTACAGAATGCAGATGGAAGTTGGAATAGCACTGAGTCCCTACAAGTGTTGGAACCAGCCGCATCAAAAGTTGTTGCCAAAGTCGAATTACCGAGTGCGGCGTTGCTCAAGGAGGGGCCACTTTCCTCAACTAGCGGATTTGTGGGCTATTGCGGCAATGGCAAGTATGTTGCTGTGTATGACGAAATCGGAACTATATACGTTTTGAATGCTCAGTCGTTTGAGATTGAATCCAAGATCAGCCTTGGAGAGATGCCGCACGTTGGTGTGCTCGGCGTCAGGAGAATGGTTTGCTCTGCAAACAGCAATCTCATTGCGGTAACTGGTTATGGTGGTCAGTTCGGCTTGGGAGTTCTTCGGCTATTCGACCTTAAATCGGGTGGGCAAATCGCTGAAGTGCGTCAAAATCCATCGGCCGGATCAGCATTCCGTCAAATTAGCCTATCTCCTGATGGAGGGAAGCTGGCGATTTTGCTGGAGAATCCAAAACGGACGGCGATCCAAGGCCCCAATGTCGAGATCCGAGAGACCAAGCGCTTGACGCTTCTCAACCAGTTCACAACCGGAGATGCTCCGAATGATCTGACGTTTTCTGGCGACTCAGAAGTACTCACAGCCCAAGGCCAAGCGACGGGCCGAGACTCTAATCGACGCGCCATGCAACTCTGGGATGTGGCATCAGGGAAGGAATTAGGGCGGTACACAGACCCGTCCGGCAGCGTAGAGTGGCCGATCAGTTCTTCGGCAGATGGCACGAGAATCCTCGGCTATATTCCAACATTTCGCGAATGCCGATTTTGCAGTGGGCTTGAGGGGCGGCGCGACGTGAAGGAGCAGAGGTTCGCCGTGTGGAACAAGATCACCGGGGCCGAAATCTATCGCTCTGAGCCGTTCAGGCCAATCGTCGAGCCGCTGGGGCCTCAGCCCGGTCTTAGCCAAGATGGAACCACAGCGATGGTCTACTGGCCCAATAATGTAATCATGCCACGGCTCTTCGCATTACCGAACTTTTCGGTGGACGAAGCAAGTGTATCGCCCAAACACAGAGACCCTTCGCTCTCATCTTCAAAAAGGCAAAAATGGAAGTAAATGGTCGGGACGACTAGATTCGAACTAGCGACCTCACCCACCCCAAGGGTGCGCTCTACCAGGCTGAGCCACGTCCCGACTCTTGCCTGCAGTCCAGGCGGACTGCAGCGGGGTCAATAAACCTAAGTGTACACGAGAGCCGTTACTTCGGGGGGGGAACGTATTCCTTCGGCAGCTCGCCGCCCTCACCGAAGAAGAAGTCGTTCATCTGCTCTACCAGGAACTCCTGGGCCTCGCGCGTCCAGGGCTGCAGGCGGTACTCGTTGAGCAGCATCTTCTGACGCTCGACCCACTCTCCCCACGCCTTCTTCGACACATTCTTGTAGATCTTCTGGCCAAAGTCAGAATCGAACGGAGGCTCGTCGAGACCCTCCAGCTCTGCCTTGTATCTGGTGCAAAAAACCATGTGAGCCATACGTTTCAAAACTCCTTCGCCCCTTCATTCTACGATGCTTGACGACTTTTGCGCTGAGGCGCGACAGACCTTCCGTATCAGCGCCGTGGCTTTCCCTTCGCCTTGCGGTTGCGCTCGCGCTTCGCCGTCTTTCCCTTGCGTTTCGGCTTCCCGGAGCGGTCGGGGCTGGTCTTCTCACCCTCCACAGATCTCTTCGACCGTCGCAGGGAGCGAGGTGCGCCCGTCTCCTCATACATCGACGGCATCAGGGCGAACTGCAAGCGGCGCTGCTGGCGGTCGATGCGATCCAGCAGAACATGCACGTGCTGGCCGATCTTGAAGATGCGTCCATTGCGCGCACCCACGATCGTGCGGTCGGTGTCGCGGAAGAAGTAGCGATCGTCCTGCAGGCTGGCGATGGGCACCATGCCTTCGATGAAGAGCTCATCCAGCTCTACAAAGAAGCCGTACTTCGTGCAGGAGAGGATGATTCCGCCGAAGTCTTCGCCGACGCGATCCTCCATGAAGCGAATCTTCTTCCACTCAATCAGCTCGCGCTCCGCATCGTCGGCGCGACGCTCTGCCTGGCTGGATTCGGCAGCGATCGCGCTGAGCTCCTCCTGTGGCAGCAGACCTTCTCGTTCCGGTCGGCGTGGATGCTCGGTCTTTCGTGCGGGTCTCTCCGCTCCCCAGGGCTGCGGTTCGGTGCTGGGGATGGGGAAACCTACAGGGTCAGCCCCGCTGCGCAGCAGGTAGCGGAGTAGTCGATGCACGATCAGATCCGGATAACGCCGGATCGGCGAGGTGAAGTGCGTGTAGCTGGGTGAGGCGAGCGCGAAGTGGCCTACGTTCTGCTCGCTGTAGCGTGCCTGTTTGAGCGATCGCAGCATCAGGTACGAAAGAATGCGCTCCTCCGGCTTTCCCTGGATCTTTGCGGTCAGCCGCTGATACATCTGTGGAGTTACCGGGATCGCGTCAGGAATCTCATGCGTCTGCGCCTGGCGTCCCCCGCTGCGTGCGTCACGGCGATCGCCGCGAGTCTGAATCTTTTTGACCGGGAGATTACTGAAACCGAGCGTGTAGCCGAACTGCGACGCCGTCTCCTCGAACTCAACGATGCGCTTCGGGTCTGGAGTCTCATGGACCCGGTAGATTCCTTGAATCCCGTTGCTCTCGATCCAGTGCGCGACGCACTCGTTGGCCGCGAGCATAAACTCTTCGATCAGCCGATGCGACCAGCCACGCTCCGAGCGGACGATAGCCTGCATGTTGCCATCGGGATCGAACTGTACGACCGGCTCAGGGAGGTCGAAGTCCAGCGAGCCTCGCCGCTTGCGTTTTGCATTCAGGCGCAACGCAAGCTGGTGCATTTGTTCGAACTCGCCGACCAGGTCGCTGAACTCGAGCCGTGTTGCTGCGTCGCCGTCCAGGATCTTCTGTACCTCGTTGTAGGTCATGCGGCGCACGCTGCGAATGATGCCTTCGCAGACCTCGAATCCGACGACCTCACCACGAGGATCAATCTCAATCAGGCAGCTCTGGACGAGCCGGTCTTCGTCCGGTCGCAGACTGCACATGCCGCTCGACAGATCGTTCGGGAGCATGGGAATGGCGCGATCCGGAAAGTAAACCGACGTTCCGCGCAGGCGTGCTTCAAGATCGATGGCAGTGCCGGGAGTGACGTAGTGGCTTACATCGGCGATATGGACATGGAGCTGCCAGTTTCCGTTCGCGAGAGGCTGCACGTAGACCGCATCGTCGAAGTCGCGCGCGGTCTCGCCATCGATGGTCACGATTGGAAGTCCGCGAAAGTCGCGGCGCATGGCCAGCTCATCCTTGCCGAGCGTCTCGACCGTCTGTCTGGCGGAATCGGCTGCTTCGGCTAGAACGTTGGTTGGGAAGATTCGCGGCAGATGATGCTTGCGAATCACGATCTCGACGTCGACACCGAATGCGCCGGGTGGTCCGAGCACCTCCAGCACTCGACCGCGCGCGGGCTTTCCAGGCGTCGGGAAGCTCAGGATCTCGACATCGACTGCAAGACCCTCGAGCGGCCGCAGAGTGTCTTCGGCTGCTGTCCAGAGCTGCTGCTGTCGTTGCGCCTCTTCGCCAAGGACACGATGCGGAGTCGTCGCAGGCTCGCGCACAACCTCGTCGCCTTCGAGGATGAGGATCGGCTGCGTCATCCGTTCATCGAAGGGGACGACGTAGTTTCCGCGCACCATCGGCATCTCCTCCCACGGGCTGCGTCGGTGGGAGCGGGAGTAGCGGAAGATTCCGACGACGGTCGGATTGCGGCGCGTCAGCACGCGGACGACGCGCCCGGAGCGTCGGCCTTCGCGGTCGCGCGGAGCTTCATCCACCAGCACCTCGTCGCCCTGCATCGCGCCGTTGATCTCGTTGGGCGGAATGAAGAGATCGTCTTCGCGACTGCTGCTGCCGTTCGGTCGGACGAAGGCGTAGCCGTCGCGGTGCATGTCGATTCGTCCGGCGACAAGGCGCTCGCGCGTTGGGTGCGGCGGGGCCGGAGGAGCGCTGCGGGATGGCCGCGCGGTCCGTTCCGGAGTTGCTGAGGGAAGCGCCCACTGCTCGCGGTCA
>DASTSJ010000382.1:0-3548 GCA_035760765.1 Edaphobacter sp.
TACCGAGGTTGACCAGGTTCCCGTTGTGCGCGATGGCGATCAGGCCCCTGGTCGATTCGACGGAGATGGGCTGCGCATTCAGAAGTGCGGAGTCGCCGGTCGTGGAGTAGCGCGTGTGCCCGATGGCCATGTGGCCGGGAAGCTTCTGCAGCACGTCATCGGTGAAGATCTCTGAGACCAGGCCCATGCCTTTAATGTCGTTGACATGCTGACCGTCTGCAGACGCGATGCCCGCAGACTCCTGCCCGCGATGCTGCAGCGAGTAGAGTCCCCAGTAGGTAAGGCGCGCAGCATCGTGGTGGTTGTAGACCGCCATCACGCCGCACTCTTCGCGCAGCTTGTCGAAGTGCTCCTCCGCCTCGTGTATCACGTTGCCCTGCACGCCTTCTACTCCTTCGCCTTCGAGCCTGGCCAGTTCGTTATTCATGCCGTCACTAACTCTTCTGCGATCTGCGATTCCAGAGCGCTGTTCCAAGGCTCACGGAGCTCCTTGAGCGAAGCGTCGATCACCTTTTCGCCCTTCAGCTCGATCGACAGGCGCGCGTCCTGGGTCGTTCTGCCGATCGTCGCCGAGATAGTGCCGTAACGCTGAAGAATGGTTTCGATCTCAGCAACGTTGTCTTCATCGCACGTTACGACGGCGATGCTCGGCTCTTCACTGAACAGCGCATACGCTGCCGGATTCAACTCATCCCGCAACTGGACCTCGGCGCCGATCCCTTTCGCAAACCCCGCCTTGGCCAGCGCGACCGCGATGCCGCCATCGGAGATGTCAGAGGCCGAGCGGATAAGGGACTTGGCCGAAAGCTCTGCCAGCGAGCGGTGCAGCTCACTTTCTTCAATCAGCTGCATACGCGGCGGCGTTCCCCACAGCTCGCCCAGTACAGTCCGCGCGTATTCGGAGGAGCCGAAGGAGCGAACAGCTTCGGCTTCGACAGGCCCCGAGGGCGGGCTGAGCAGAACGATGAGATCGCCCGATCTTTGGAAGGCAGCGGGCACGGCCTTGGTCACATCGTCGATGTAGCCCACGATGCCGATAACGGGAGTCGGATAAATCCCCACGCCCTTTGTCTCGTTGTAGAGCGAGACGTTGCCGCCTGTGATCGGGGTTCCTAACGCCTTGCAGGCATCAGACATTCCGTCGATAGCGTCAGAGAGCTGCGCCATGATCTCCGGCTTTTCAGGGTTGCCGAAGTTGAGGCAGTTCGTCGCGGAGACGGGAGTCGCGCCGGTGCAGGCGACCTTGCGGGCTGCCTCTGCTACTGCGTGCATCGCGCCCAGCTTCGGGTCGAGATAGGCCCAGCGGCCATTTCCTGCCAGCGCCATCGCGAGTCCGCGTTCGTGCCCCTTGGTACCGGTGCTCTTGATGCGCATCACACCGGCCTCGCCGCCGGGGCCCTGGACAGTGTTGGTCTGGACCATGGAATCGTACTGCTCGTAGACCCAGCGCTTGTCGCAGATGTTAGCACTGGCCAGCAGCTTCTTAAGGTCGGCGGTGTAGTCGCGGGGCTTCTGCAGTTCGGCAAGGACGTGCGCCGGAGGATCGAGCGGTACGGGAGCCTTCCACGTGCCGACCGGCCGGTGGTAGACCGGCGCGTCGTCCGTCAGGGACTGGTTCGGGATATCGGCCACCAGAACGCCATGCTGGGTGATGCGCATGTGCGGCTCGGCAGTGACCTCGCCCACGATGGAGGCATCGAGTCCCCACTTCGAGAAGACGTCCAGAACCTCCTGCGCGCGCGCCTTATCGGCGACCAGCAGCATGCGCTCCTGCGACTCCGACAGCATGATCTCGTAGCTGCTCATCCGGGTCTCGCGCTGGGGGACGCGGTCCAGCTCCACGGTCAGGCCGAGACCGCCGCGCGCGCCCATCTCACAGGTCGAGCAGGTGAGGCCGGCAGCGCCCATATCCTGAATGCCAAGCACGGCTCCCGTAGCCATCGCCTCAAGGCAGGCCTCGAGAAGCAGCTTCTCCATGAAGGGATCGCCCATCTGGACGTTCGGGCGCTTCTGCTCGGAGCCCTCGGTAAACTCTTCCGACGCCATCGTGGCGCCGTGGATGCCATCACGGCCCGTCTTTGCGCCTACATAGATGACAGGGTTGCCGACGCCGACGGCCTTGGCGTAGAAGATCTCGTCTTTCCTGACCAGGCCAAGAGCGAAGGCGTTGACCAGCGGATTGCCGGAGTAGCATGGCTCGAACCGCGTCTCGCCGCCAAGATTCGGAACGCCGAAGCAGTTACCGTAGCCGGCGATGCCTTCGACGACTCCGCTGACGACCTGGTGGTTCTTGCGGCGGAGTGCCTCGTCGGACTCAGACTCGTCGAGCGGACCGAAGCGCAGCGAATCCATGACCGCCAGCGGACGGGCATTCATGGTGAAGATGTCGCGCAGAATGCCGCCAACGCCTGTAGCCGCACCTTGATGTGGCTCGATATAGCTGGGGTGGTTGTGCGACTCGATCTTGAACGCGCACGCCCATCCGTCGCCTACGTCGATGATGCCGGCGTTCTCGCCTGGCCCCTGCACCACGGATCCTGGTCCGGAGGTGCGATCCCCCTTCGTGGGCAGACGCTTCAGGTGCACGCGCGAGGACTTATAGGAGCAGTGCTCTGACCACATGACCGAAAAAATACCCAGCTCCGTTAGGCTGGGAACCCGGCCAAGCGCCTCTTCGATGCGCTTGTACTCGTCTGGGGTGATGCTGTGTTGCTTCAGCAGCTCCGGGGTGATGGTCGCTGGAGAGGGTACCGAGGTGGGGTGTTCCGCATGCTGGTTGGCCATGGCTCGCTTAGGTTAATTGTACGTGACATGGCGGCTGGGTGCAGTTTGAGCCGCCGGGATGAGGTGACAGCGAGAGGAAGGTACTTCAACTCGTGCCAGAGGCCGTTATTCCGAACGCAGGAAGGCCGGAACGCGGGTGCGCTCCGGCCTTGAGAGCTGCTTCAGAAGCGATTTCTAGTGCTTTGGAGTGGAGGCGTGCCGCAGCTTTGAGTTGGCAGTCGGCTTGCCGGGGGTGCTCTGGGCGACCTGCGACTCCATATTGTCGATGGTGGAGTAGAGCATGCTGACGTCCGTGACCTGGACCCAGCTTGTGGGGCCTACAACCCAGATGGTCGGGGTCTGCGAGATTCCGATGCGTTCGCCCAGGGTGTAGTCGGCCTGAACCTCGGCGGCGAAGCGGCCGGACGGGTCGATGACGAAGGGCTCGTTCAGCTTATGCTGCTGGAAGAACTTGCGGGTGAAGGCAGCGAGGTCGTCCTTCGAGGCGATGGAGGTCTGGGCGGCGAAGACGGCTCCGCGGAACTCATCGGCGACCTGCGGGGAGACCTTGTCCTGGAGGTAGCGGGCGGTGATGGCGGCGTCGCGGCTCCAGATATGCATCCGCAGGGGGAAGTCGTAGCGGACGATGGGGATGTGATAGCGCTCAGCCGCATCGTGCACGATGGGGTAAGCGTGGGCGCAGGCCGGGCACTCGAGATCCTCAAACTTGATGATGGCCACCTTCGCTCCGGCCGGCGGCTTGAGCATGGAGGTGTCCTTAAAGT
>DASTSJ010000383.1:0-2116 GCA_035760765.1 Edaphobacter sp.
AGAGCTGGAGCAGGCGATCAATAAATTCCCATCAGAGCTCTCGGGCGGCATGCGACGGCGCGTCTCCATCGCCCGCGCTATCATCTCCCGGCCAGACCTGATCCTTTACGACTCCCCGACCGGCGGGCTCGATCCGATCACCTCGACCACGATCGTTGAGCTGGTCATGAAGCAGCGCGACGTCAGTCACACGACGTCCCTGATGATCACGCATCGCCTGCAGGACGCCTTCACGCTGGCCATGAACCGCTTCAACCCGGAGACCAGCAAGATGGAACCCATCCCCGGCGGCGGAGTGGATGAGAGCACGAAGTTCCTGGTTCTGAACGAAGGAAAGATCGTCTTCGACGGGATCACGCATGATCTGGTTCATTCGAGCGATCCCTGGCTGCGCCAGTATCTTTCCTGACGCGCCGGTCTACCTCTTTTTCTGCCACTCTGAGAGAGGAATCCGCGGAATATTCAAAAAGCTGTCGCGGGTGCGAACGTAGGAGCCCAGACCGTTCATACGCCCGATCGAATGCAACTCTTCGGCGCGTATGTATGGCCCTGCCGGATCGACGTACTGGTCCTCGACATAGATCGATACGACTCGTCCCAAGATGATCCGCGATCGGCCGATCTCGAGAGTCGTGTGCTCCCTGCACTCCAGAGCGGCATGAGCAGAGGCAATTCGCGGGACTTTGACCACATCGGACGGGGCCGCTTCCAGCTTCGCCATCTCCAGTTCGGAGACACCGGCGGGAAAGTCCGTCGCACAGATGTTCATCTGTTCGGCGATATCCTCGGTCACGACATTCACGACAAACTCGCCCGAGCGTGCGATGTTACGCGCCGTGTCCTTGTGAACAGGCTCATCCAAAGACCGATTGGCTACCCCGATACCGACGATGGGAGGATCGGTGGAAAGGTAGTTGTAGGCGCTGAAGGGAGCGGCATTCAGAGTACCGTCCTCCTCCATGGTTGTTATCAAGGCAATCGGTCGCGGAGCTACCAGCCCGATCAGCAGGTTGTAGATCTCACGAGGCTTTGCTGTATCAAGATCAAACTTCACAAATAAATCCTCTTCTCAGTGGCTCTTTCGTCAGATTACTTCAGCCAAGGCAGGCCGAACTGCGCGACGGGCTGGGAAATGGATATAGGAGCAAACAGTCCAACCGCCTAACGCCTGAAAAGCAGCCCTCACCCCCGGCCGGATGCGTGCTCTTCAGCCATCAGTGGCTCTTCCACTCTTGTCCAGTCCTCTCCGCGCGCCTCCCTGCCTAGCCCGGTGATGACAGCGATCGCGAAGGCTCCGATAACCACCGTCCAAGACATAACAAGGTTGAGCGGACCGCCGGAGAAGTGCTGCGCGAGCTTCGCCTGAAAGACACCGTTGCGGGAAGAAAGCAGGTTGCCTAGCTGATAGGTGAAGCCCGGAAAGATCGCCCGAACCGGGGATGGCGAAAGTTCATTCAGATGTGCGGGGATCACGCCGAAGGCACCCTGCACCGCAAACTGCATGAGGAAACCGCCAAGCGCAAGCAGAGGAACCGTATGCGACCAGGCCCAGAGAGGAATCATCGGAATCGAGGCAAGTGCGGCGAGAATGATCATCCGCTTCCGCCCGAACCGTTCTGAAAGCGCACCGCAGGAAATGCCTCCCAGCATGGCGCCGATGTTCGAGATGACGACGATAAAGCCAACCCGGCTGGGATCGAGCCCGTGATCCTTCTCAAGAAGAGTTGGATACAGGTCCTGCGTTCCGTGACTGAAGGAGTTGAAGGCAGTCATCAGCGCAACCAGAAAGAGGAAGGTCGGCAGATATTGAATAACATGCCGCAGTTCAAGGCGCGCCCGCTTCCTTCCCTGGGAACGCCTGCGCTGCGCGGCCTCCAGCCAGGTCGGGGATTCCTCCACCTTGAACTGCATGTAGAAGGCCAGCAAAGCGGGCAAAGCGCCGATCATAAACATGACGCGCCACCCGGTCATCATTCCACTTCCGTGAAGGTGCGGAAAGAGCGTACCGTACAGCGCAGCCGCCAACAGGTTTCCGACGACGTACCCCTCCTGCAGCATGCCCGAAAAGAAGCCGCGCTTGTGTGCTGGCATCGATTCCAACGCGAGAGCCGCTCCC
>DASTSJ010000384.1:0-6419 GCA_035760765.1 Edaphobacter sp.
CTTCATCTGCCCCACGGCGTAGTCGCACGCGCGCGCGGTCATCGCCATGTAGGTCAGCGAAGGATTCTGGCAGGCAGATGACGCCATGAACGAGCCATCCGTGATGAACAGGTTCTTCACGTCATGCGCCTGGTTCCACTGGTTCAGGACCGAGGTCTTGGGATCGCGTCCCATGCGGGCGCTTCCCATCTCGTGGATGCACTCCCCCGGCAACGATGGCGTCGTCATCAGGGTAATGTCTTTGGCGCCTGCGGCATCCAGCATCTCCGCTGCGCTGTTCATCGCATCTTTGAAGATGGCGAGCTCATTCTCGCGCCACTTGTGGCTGATGTTCATCGTGGGAATGCCCCAGGCGTCAACCTTCTCCTTGTTCAGCTGCATGCGGTTTTCCGGATTCGGAAGGCACTCGCCCCATGCGCCAAAAGTGAACCTCCACGGCCCGGGAGTACGCAGCTGATGCTTGAAGTCCGCGCCGAAGCCTGCCATCTCACTGCCGCGTCCCCAGTCCTCGCGCCCGGCTCCGCCCTGGTAGCCGTAACCGCGCACGAAGTCGGGATGCTTCTCCTTGACGTTGCGGAATCGCGGCATATAGATGCCGTTGGGGCGATTGCCGAGCTGCTGGCGATCCAGATTTCCCGGCATGATGCCGCTGGCTCCAGCGTGGAAGATGTGGTCCATCAGGTTACGTCCCACCTGATCGCTTGAGTTGGCAAGACCGTTGGAGAACTCCGGCGTCGCCGAGTTCAACAGGATGCGCGCCGACTCCAGAGTCGATGCGCACAGGAAGACGACCTTCGCGTGGAACTCCAGACTCTCTCTGGTGTTCGCGTCGATCACCCGTACGCCCGAAATGCGCCGCGTCTGTGGATCGAAGATCAGGCTGTGCACCACGCTGAACGGACGGAGCGTCATCTTGCCCGTCGCCTCGGCGGCGGGCAGGGTGGAATGGATGCTGCTGAAGTAGGAGCGCGTGATGCAGCCGCGTCCGCACGGGCCGCAGTAGTGGCAGGCTGCGCGTCCGCGATGAGGCACGGTCAGGATCGCTGTGCGCCCGATGGTCAGGCAGCGATCGGGAAACTTTTGCGCCACCACTTTGCGCATATCGAGCTCGGCACAGTTCATTTCGAACGGCGGAAGAAACTTGCCATCGGGCAGCTGCGGAAGGCCCTCGGCCTGTCCGCTGACTCCGATAAAGTCTTCCACGTAGTCGTACCAGGGCTCGACATCCTTGTAACGAACCGGCCAGTCGACGCCATGACCGTCCTTCAGGTTGGCCTCAAAATCAAGGTCGCTCCAGCGATAGCTCTGCCTTCCCCACATCACCGAGCGCCCTCCGACATGCCGCCCGCGAAGGAACAGATAAGGCTGATCCGTCGGTGTGGTGTAAGGGTTCTCAAGATCGTTGACGAAGAATTTGGCGTTCCACTCGTCCGCGACGTGTCTCTGCATCGGCTGGTACACCTTCTCGTACTGCCTGTCGCGCATGCCGCGGAACTTTACCTCCCACGTCGGCACATGCTCCACGTAGTCCCGCTCCGGCACAATCGTCTGCCCTGCTTCGAGCACCAGCGTTTGCATGCCCTTCTCGGTTAATTCCTTGGCCGCCCACCCGCCTGAAATGCCGGAGCCGATCACGATGGCGTCAAATTTGTTCGCCTGCCCAATTACGTTCATTGCTGCACCACCTTCAGCGGAGCGCAGCCCGCGTGTTCGGGAGGGATAATCGACCTCCCCAGTTCCTTCTGAAAACCAATCTGCGAGGTGTAATAGCCAGTCAGCGTCAGCTTCTTCATCGTGTAGAAGAAGTTCACAGGAACCGGCTTCGTCTGTTGCGGGATCGACACGTGGCTCCTCGTCACCTTCCTCCGCAGTTGCGCGGCATACTCCATCGCCTCAGCATCCAACCCCTTCATCAGCTCCGTCTGCTGTTCCGGCGAGCAGCTGACGAAGCCCTTCCCGAACTTCTTCTTACTGCGTGCATCCACATCCGCCAGACCGCTCAGAAACTCCTTCGTCTCCGCCGGCTCGTACCACTCGGTCAGCAGAAGGTCGATGAACTCGGGGACTCCCACTTCCTTTGCTCCAGGAGTATCGGTTGTGGGGATGATCATCTCAGCGAGCGTGGCTACGGTCTCATGCTGATGAGCATCCAGTGTTCTAAAGCGTATAGTGCCCGCTGCCTTCGCGTTCGCCTCTTCCAATATCGCCAGCGCCTCACGCGGAAACGCCGAGATCGCTGCTGTTGAACCTAACAATTTCAATACATCGCGCCGTTGCATACTTGTCTCCCGCTCTCGCGGGCCATTCTACATGCTCAAGGCAACTGGTTCGCAAGCCTGCAATTTAAAGTGTTGCAACGCAATCGGCCTCACGCGTGCGTGAACCGGTCTCCGGCACAGCCAGAGCCAGCAGAGCCACCGCTACCAGCGCGATTGCGGCCAGCCCCAGAAACGAGGCAGCAAAGCCGTAGCGATGGGCGATTACACCGCCTACGGTATTCGACAGCGCGGCGCCCAGACCGACCGCTGTGCCCAAAGCACCCTGTGCCAGATTGAATCGTCCGGTCGAGCGCATCAGGTCGGCTACCACCAGGATCGAAACGACGACAAAGATCGAGTTCGCCACCCCATCCAGAATCTGGATGCCCACCAGCAGCCACGTCGAATGCGTCACCGTGTACAGGACGCCGCGTACCGGCAGCACACCAAAGCCAACCAGCAGTAGCCTCTTTCTTCCCCACGCGCCAGCCAGCCGACCTACCAGCGACGCCGTGGATGCAATCACCACCTGAGTCACGATGATGCAGGCCGACATGAACGGCGCACTCAGCCGTGCACTTCCCCGCGCCAGCATCTCGCCCAGTTCCGGCAGCAT
The DNA here is from genome assembly GCA_035760765.1 of Edaphobacter sp. Taxonomy (GTDB): domain Bacteria; phylum Acidobacteriota; class Terriglobia; order Terriglobales; family Acidobacteriaceae; genus Edaphobacter. Next base: position 2,875 of record DASTSJ010000384.1, read on the forward strand.
CGCCGCATTCGCCAGATGAAACAGAAAGCAGCAGACCAGAAATACCGTAAACCTGCGGTCAAGCAGAAGAGCACGCCACCACGCCTCCGGCTCGCCGTCGGTCTCGGACTCGCCACGAGCTATCTCGTCGTCAATCTCCAAAGGATCGATGCGCCGAAGCATCAACAGCGCCGGGATCGCAAGAACCGCTGCTGCAGGGAAGATGCTGTGAATTCCAAGCCAGTAACTGACGGCGGCCAGCAACAGAGCGGTGAAGACATTTCCCGCAGCGTTGAAACCTTGGTTCGCACCGAACTGCCGATCGAAGCGCTGTACTCCCACCATCCCCATCGTGATCGCCGCCAGTGCCGCCGGAATTATTGCTGCCGCACCGCCGATGAGCACCTGCGCACCCGCCACTCCCGGCCAATGCGTCGTAAACGTCAGCAGCACTGCTCCGGCCACAAGCATCAAGATGGCACAGGCGACCAGCGTTCGTTTGCGCCCGCTGCGGTCAATCAACGCTCCCGCCGGTGGCCCGGCGAGCACCGTGACCATGCCTCCAAGCGTAAGTGCCAGACCGGTATCGCGCGGGTTCCAGCGGTTTGCGGCCAGGTACGCCGCCAGAAACGGACCAACCCCCGTCTGCACATCAGCAATAAAGAAGTTGAGCCACTCCAGTGGCCCGATGCTACGCGGGGGATACGACTGTGACCCTCTGCCTGTCGTCTCCAACTGGCGCCTCCTCGGCAGGGTCCTCGAAGACAAGGCCCATTTATCCGCACACTGCTCCGTGCAAAGGCAGATGCTATTCAATCGTCTGCATTTGCCTTAGGCAGATCAATGCCTGAAAGCAAATGGAGTGCGGATTTCGCAGAGAATGCCAAATCAGCGTGTGCCGCCAGCCTTCATCGCCTCCCGCAGCTTCCGCTCACCCTCCGCACTGAGGTACTTGCAATCCAGTTGGAGAAACACCGACGTATACGGCACCGTCATCGTCGTCTTCAGGACCAGCACCTTATAGGTCTTTGCGGTCTCGCTGACCTTGTCCAGAATCTCTGCATGGGGAAGCGACTGCACTGTGTAAGGCTTCAGCACCTTCTGCAGCCCCTCGCGATACCCGCTCACGTTTGCGTAATCACTGGAAGGGACATAGGGCAGTTCGGCATCCAGAAAGACGAGGGGTCGCACGTGGATCGAGTGGCCGATCTCCCAGAGCACGGCTCGCGTCACCGCCAATTGGTCCGCACCGGTCTCAATCGTCTCGACTCCCGGTGACACCTGCAGCGGATACGCGGAGTCCACAATCAGGATCCAGTTACGATGTCCCAGCAGGGGAAGCTCCTGCCTGAGCTTCGCCTGCCAGTCTGCTTTCGCGCCTTGCGCATTGACGTATTTTGAATGGAAAACTGATAACAGTAACAGCAGAAATACCGCACTCTTCCGCATGCAAACCTCTCCGGGAACACATCATCGCACACCGGCCTTGCTCTGAGCAGCCCAGGATCAGCGGCCACGATCGTTACATTTTCATGCTTGGACAAGTCCGTCTATTTGGTGATCTGCTAGGGAGATTCGACGGGCAGTTAATCCTCTGTCGGAACCACATACCGGAGATTTAATGCAACGAAGGAACTTCCTCAAGATCGCGGGCATGACCACCATGTCCACACTCGCGTCACGCTCCTCGCTCGCTCAGGAAGCTACGCCAGAAAAGCCAAACATCATCGTCTTCATCTCCGATCAGCACCGCTTCGGGCTCAGCAAAGCGCACGGCTACGCCGCCGATACCAGCCCGACGCTCGATGCGCTGGAGAAAACCGGCGTCTCGTTTGAGAAGAACTACTGCACGGCTCCCCTCTGCGTTCCCAGCCGCATCTCGATGCTCACAGGGCGATGGCCGGTGGCGCATCATGTCCGCATGAACCTGCAGGCCAAGGACGCCTTCTTCAGCAAGGACATGTACCAGGTTGCGAAGGAGCACGGCTATCGCACCGGGCTCGCCGGCAAGAACCACACCTACCTGAAGGAAGGCGACTTGGATTACTGGCGACCGTACAGCCACGACTCCGGCCCCATCGACGCCAGCTCGCACCCGCAGTCGGCTGAATTTGAGAAGTGGCTCAAAGGCCTGCACTACAACGTGGCCGAAGAGCCCTCTCCTTTTCCACTGGAGACGCAGCTCACCTATCGCATCACCAGCGACGCCATTCGCTTCATCGAAGAGAGCGGCGACAAGCCTTTTCTCCTGCAGGTCAGCGTCCCGGAGCCACACGACCCCGAGCAGGTTCCTGCTCCCTACTGGAATATGTTTCCGCCCGAGAGCGTACCCGACCGCTGCGCCGGGCCTGAGGCACTCGCCTCCATGGGTCCGCGCGCACAATGGGAGTACAGGCTCCAGCAGGACAACTTTCCCGACACCGAAAAGCAATGGCGGCGCTACGTCTCCAACTACCTCGGTGCACTGCGCATGATCGACGACCAGCTCAAGCGTCTGACAGAGTTCCTCGAGCAGAAGCAGCTCACGCGCAAGACACTCGTCGTCTTCACCGCCGATCACGGTGACTACCTGATGGACTACGGCCTCGGCCGCAAGGGTGTCGGCCTCTACGAAGATCTGACCCATACCCCGCAGGTCTGGTGGGGATACAAGGTGAAGCACACCTCCGTAGGCAGCTCCGTCTTTACCTCGATGGCTGACCTTATGCCGACCTTCTGCGAGGCCATGGGTGCCGAGATCCCCGCCGGGGTGCAGGGCCGCAGCCTGTGGCCTCTGCTGCAAGGCAAGGACTATCCCGCCGAGGAGTTCCGCAGCATCACCTCCAGCGCAGGCGTTGGCGGTCTCTATTATGAGGACGACGATCACATCCCCACCACCATCGCCTCCGACAAGAACCACTCCGGAGGCTGGGATGAGCTCAACAAGGTGACGCAGAGCGGCAACCAGAAGATGGTACGCATGGGCGACTGGAAACTGGTCTACGACTCGCTGGGATACGGCGCCCTCTACAACCTGAAGGATGACCCTTGCGAGCTACGCAATCTGTTCGAAGATGCGAAGCACAAGGACATCCAGGCATCGCTCATGGCCGAACTCGCCATGTGGGATATCCGTCTGGAAGACACGCTCCCCACCGGCCCGCAGAATGGCAAGTACCAGACCAAGTGGCCGCGTCGTCATAACTGGTACACACCCCACCGGCACGGCAGCACGATACCCAGCGCCTTCATTCCGTGATGGCGTTCACGATCTTCCGCGATCCGCCGATCTATCCCCTAGTTCAAAGAAAAATGCTCTTACCCTTGCACCGAGGTTCTATTCAGGCGGCCTCGGTGTTTTTTTCCCGAACGCGAAGATGAGACTGGCCGAACGCGGTCGACGTTGTCGAGACACTTGCTTCAGGGCAGAAGTTGAACGGACAGGAAGGATCGTTCAACGATGCTCCCATCGCAAAGGTCAGATTGATGACCTGCTTATCGGTCTCGCCCGTCCAGACGATTCGCGCCACGCGAGAAGACCGTGCTCCCAAGGAATTTCTAGTTTTGCCGACGGGTTGCCAGAGGAG
>DASTSJ010000385.1:0-13300 GCA_035760765.1 Edaphobacter sp.
GACCAGATCGCCGCCGCAGGCAAGGCCTTCGAGGCCGCCATTCGGACCGAGGGCGACCGCATCTGCTCGAAGTACATCAATCCGCCGAAGACGACGCCGCACGCCATCATGTTTTTGCCGACCGAAGGTCTATATGCGGAAGTAATGCGGCGCGACGCGCTGCAGGCGGAGATTCAGTCGAAGTGCCGCGTAACGATCGCCGGACCAAGCACCTTGTCGGCGATTCTCACGAGCTTCCAGATGGGCTTCCACATGCTTGCCATTCAGGAGAAAGGCGATGAGGTCTGGAAGGTTCTGGAGGGCGCAAAGAAGGAGTTCGGAACGTTCGAAGTCCTTATGACAAAGATGGAAAGCCAGGTGGGCACCGTACAGAACACCATCCAGAAGCTGGGCGTGCGTACCCGTGCGATTAATCGGACACTGCGCGAGGTGGGCGAGACGGACAGGGCACTCCCGGGAGCGTCGCTGATGGACTTCGGCCAGGCCGACGGCAGCTCCATTCTTCTTGCAGCGTCGGCTGAAGAAGATTGAAAAATCCTCGATGGATCAGCGTGTTCCCGCAGCCCGCTTTGCTTTACACTCGGCTAGGCCGTCAGTATGCTTGAGATTGGCTTACGCGGCAGCCAAAAGACCGCGAACGCACGGTTTTGACCTTTAGAGAGACACAGGAGAACGACATGGCAGCAGTTGATGAAAAGGTGAAGCAGATTATTGTCGAGCAGCTTCAGGTGGATGAGGCTGAAGTGACCCCCGGCGCAAGCTTTCAGGAGGATCTTGGCGCCGACTCTCTCGACGTAGTCGAGCTCGTCATGCAGTTCGAAGAGGCCTTCGATATCCAGATCCCGGATGAGGATGCGGAGAAGATCAAGACCGTCAAAGATGCAATTGATTACATCGAGAAGAACCAGAAGGCAAAGTAACCATGCTTGAGCGTCGTGTCGTTGTAACCGGCCTCGGACTGATCTGCGGGGTAGGACACACAGCGCCCGAGGTCTGGGACGGACTGATGGCCGGCAAGAGTGGAATGGCTGAGATCACGGCATTCGATCTCACCGGGCATCCCGTGCGCTTTGCGGCAGAGGTGAAGAACTTCGACGCGCTGAAGTTCGTGGACAAGAAAGAGGCTCGGAAGATGGGCCGCTTCATCCACTTTGCCTTGGCAGCTTCGGACGAGGCCATGAAGCACTGCGGTCTCGACGTCACCAACGACATCGCGGACCGCGTGGGCGTTCATATTGGCTCGGGCATCGGCGGATTCGACGTGATCGAGCGGGAACACAGTGCCATGCTCGCCGGCGGCCCCCGCAAGATCTCGCCGTTCTTCATTCCCGGCTCCATCGTCAACCTGGCTGCGGGACACGTCTCCATTCGTTACAACGCGAAGGGGCCGAACGAGGCAACGGCGACGGCGTGCACGACCAGCGCGCACTCCATCGGCGATGCCTTCCGCATCATTCAGCGCGGCGATGCCGACGTGATGATCGCGGGTGGAGCGGAAGCCGCTATCACTCCGATGGGTGTAGGCGGATTCGCTGCGATGAAGGCTCTTTCCACCAGAAACGAAGATCCCACCCACGCCTGCCGTCCCTTCGACAAGGACCGCGATGGCTTTGTCGTCGGCGAGGGTGCCGGAATCCTGATCCTGGAAGAGCTGGAGTTCGCGAAGGCTCGTGGAGCGAAGATCCTTGCCGAGGTGATTGGCTACGGCATGTCCGCCGATGCCTTCCACATGACCGGAATGGCTCCTGAAGGCGAGGGCTGCTCTCGGTCGATGCGGCATGCGCTGAAGGTTGCGGGAATCTCACCGGACCAGATTGACTATGTCAACGCGCATGCGACCTCGACTCCGCTGGGCGATGCTCTGGAGTCGCAGGCGATCGAGAACGTCTTCGGCGAGCGCGCCAAGAACGGAACCCTGCTCGTCAGCTCGACCAAGTCGATGACGGGGCATCTTCTGGGTGGCGCCGGCGGTTTGGAGGCAGGCATCACCATTATGGCGATGCAGAACCAGATTGCGCCTCCGACGATGAACCTGGTCGAGGCCGATCCGCAGTGCCGTCTGAACTACGTCCCCAACAAGCCGCAGCCGGCAAAGATCGACTACGCTCTTTCGAACTCCTTCGGGTTCGGTGGAACGAACGGCTCGCTGATCTTCAAGCGCTGGACAGAGTAACGGAGTTTGCTTCCGGATGGAAAGGCACGGTTGATGACCGTGCCTTTTTTCCTTTAAGCCGCATGGCCGCGGTATAAAGGTTGCCACACGGAGATACCAATGAAACTGCGTTGTCTACTGCTCCTGCTGGTCGGGACCCTATCGTCTGCAGCATACGCTGAAGTCTCTTTACCCAAGATCTTCTCAAGCCACATGGTGATTCAGCGTGACATGCCGATTCACGTATGGGGAAACGCCAACCCGGGCGAGAAGGTCACCGTCTCGCTGCACGGAGCCACTGCCAGCACGACCGCCGATAACACGCATCGGTGGAGCGTATATCTTGCTCCGCAGTCTGCTGGAGGCCCATTCACGCTTGAGGTGCAGGCATCCAACACCGTTCGGTTCGACGATGTTCTTCTGGGCGACGTGTGGTTTGCCTCCGGTCAGTCCAACATGGAGATGCCGCTCAAAGGCTTCCCCACGGCTGTAATCAACGACTCCCAGAAGGAGATCGCCGCGGCCAATTATCCGAAGATCCGTCTGATGGTCGTCGCCAAGGACTCCTCCTCCTTTGCTCTCGACGATCCCAAGGAAGTGACCGGCTGGTCTATCTGCAGTCCTGAGACGGCAGCGAACTTCTCTGCGGTCGGCTACTTCTTTGCCCGCGACCTGCAGCAGCACCAGAATGTTCCCATCGGCGTGATCGACTCCACGTGGGGAGGCACGCCGGCAGAGGCGTGGATGAGCCTTTCCGGCATCGCAGCCGATGCCTCGCTGATGCCCGTCTTTGCTTCGCGCGCGCGACGTATGGATCGGGAGATCAACGAGCGCAGGATGGATGAGTTCTACCGCGAGGCGAAGCAGGCGGGGAACACGTCGCTCCCTCCCCGGCCCTGGCATCCTGACCCACTCTCCTGGCAGCCTGCAGGGCTGTTCAACGCAATGGTTGCGCCGTTCCTGCCGATGCCGATCAAAGGCGTGATCTGGTACCAGGGTGAGAGCAACACCAATCTGGACAGTGTCGACCTGTACCATCACCTGTTCTCTTCGATGATTCAGGATTGGCGAGAGAAGTGGCAGCAGGGAGACTTCCCATTCCTCTTCGTCCAGATCTCGGCCTACGGCAACTCGCCGCAGGATAACTGGGGGCGCCTGCGCGACGCGCAGCGCCGCACATTGTCGCTGGTTAACACAGGCATGGCTGTCACGATCGACGCTGGCGAGGAGCACAACATCCATCCCGCCAACAAGCAGGTGGTCGGCGAGCGGCTCTCTCTGCTGGCCCGCAAGATGGCCTTTGGCGAAGACGTCACCGCATCCGGACCGCTCTTCCGGCTCGCCTATCCAAAGGATGGCGCGATGCACGTCTGGTTCGATCACGCGAAGGGACTGACCGCTAAGGGAGCTCTGGAAGGATTTGAGGTTGCCGGTGCGGACGGCAAGTTCGTACCGGCAGAGGCGCGCATCCAGGATGACCGGGTGATCGCCAGCAGTCCTTCGGTGCCGGAGCCGCGCTATGTTCGCTACGCCTGGCGCAACTTCCCCGATGCGAATCTCTACAACGGCGCCGGTCTGCCGGCGTCAACGTTCACATCGTATCCCGCGCCATAACGAGGAAGGGGCGGGTCTGAATCGTTTGCGGTGTAGATCCGGAGACTCGGAGACTCACTCGACGACGATGAGGACCTGCCCTGCTTCGACCGTAGTATCGGCCACGACGGCAACCCTGGAGATGCGACCTGCCCGCGGAGCCTTCAGCTCGTTCTGCATCTTCATGCCTTCGATGACCACTACGCCCTGCATGGCATCGACCTCATCTCCTTCGCCCACAAGGACGCGCACCACGCGGCCCGGCATGGGAGCCTTGACGGGACGAGGGCCTGAGCCGCCCTCGCCCGCCCCGCCCCTACCCTGCAGGGCTCGAGGATCTTCTACGGCAAACTCATAGCGCCGCCCCGCAATCACCACAGCATCGCCGTCGAGCACGCAGCTGTACTGCCTTCCGTCGATGATGAGCGAGAGACCTTCGTTTGCCAGCAGGCTGACATCGGCCTGCACAGCGCGCTCTTCAACCATGCAGTCGTGACGGCCGGACTGCGCGATGTTTTCCGGCAGCTCCACGCGAAGCATCTTCTCACCGAGACGAATCCAGGTCTTCATGCGCGGAGGCCCTCCTCTCTGCCAGCCATCTTCCATCGGCTCGCGGCGACTAGAGGGACAGGCTCCTGGTGGCGTTTGCTGGCACCTGAGAGGATGGCCGCTGCAAGAGCGACGACTTCCTCCGGAGCAGCGCTCTCGTCCTTCGCGTGGATCTGCATCTTGGTCTGGGAGAGCAGTCGCTCGAGATAGCCGGTGTCGATGGCTGCATTGCGGAAGTCCGCGTCGGAGAGGATACGGCGGAACAAGCTGATATTGGTGCGGATGCCGCCGATCGTGTACTCGTCAAGCGCGCGCAGCATTCGGTCGATGGCCGTCTCGCGGGTGGCGCCATAGGTGATCAGCTTCGAGAGCATGGGATCGTAGTCGAGTGGCACCGTCCAGCCTTCGTAGACTCCGCAGTCCTCGCGCACGCCGGGGCCCCCGGGTGGCAGGAACCGCGTGATCCTGCCCGGTGAAGGCATGAAGTTGTTCTCTGGGTCTTCGGCGTAGATGCGGCACTCGATGGCGTGGCCACGCAGGACAATATCCTGCTGGCGCAGAGACAGCGGCTCGCCCATCGCGACGCGAAGCTGCATCTCGACGAGATCAAGGCCTGTGATCAGCTCGGTCACGGGATGCTCGACCTGCAGGCGCGTGTTCATCTCGAGAAAGTAGAAGTTGCGATCATCGTCGACCAGAAACTCGATCGTCCCGGCGTTGACGTAGCCGGCCGAGAGAGCGAGACGCACCGCAGCCTCTCCCATCCTTCGTCGCAGGTCGGGATCGACGACCGGCGAAGGTGCCTCTTCGATCACCTTCTGGTGGCGACGCTGCACGGAACACTCTCGCTCCCCAAGGTAGAGACAGTGGCCATGCATGTCTGCCATCACCTGAACTTCGATGTGGCGGGGGCGCTCGATCAGCTTTTCGAGGTACACCTCGCCGGAGCCGAAGCTGCGCTCGGCCTCGCTGCTGGCCGTTGCGTAAGCCGTGGCAAGCTCGGCCTGCGAGTACACGGCGCGCATGCCCTTGCCTCCTCCGCCGGCAGCCGCCTTCAGCATGACCGGATAGCCGATCTGCGCGGCGACGCGCTCTGCCTCCTGAACATCTGCAAGGCCGGTCACGCTGCCGGGAACGCGCGGCATCTGTGCAGCATCGGCTGCCTGGCGCGCCTGCGTCTTTGATCCGAGTGCGCGCATGGCGCTTGCCGGGGGACCGATGAAGGTAATGCCCGCGCTTTGGCATGCTTCGGCGAAACCGGCATTCTCCGAGAGGAATCCATAGCCGGGATGGATGGCGTCCGCACCCGTCCGTCTTGCGAGTTCGATAATCCGGTCGCCCCGCAGATAGCTCTCGGTTGCAGGCGCAGGCCCCAGGCGATAGGCTTCGTCGGCGTACGCCACATGCAGGGAGGCCCGGTCCGCATCGGAGTACACGGAAACGGTTCGCAGGCCCATCTCGCGGCAGGTGCGCATCACACGAACTGCAATCTCACCGCGATTTGCAATCAGAACTTTTTTCATAGCGCAGGTACGTCGAAATTCTAAAGGGCGCGGAGCTGACGTCAAAATGGCGTCCGGCACGACGATGGTTCAGTGTGCCCGCGGGTTCACGCACCCATGAAAGAAGAGCCTCCCAGGATTGGGAGGCTCTTTCGAGTTTCGAAGAGGATGAGTCAGGGTTACTTCATCTCGATGCCGCCCTGGGTCTTCTCTTCCTTCTTCTTTTCGTTCTCCTTGCGGGCTCCCATCGCCTTCTGGCTCCACTCGTCGGCCTTGGCGAGGTCGTCCTTGCGAGCAGCATCGTTGCCGCACTCGAGGTCCGCCTTGCGGCGGTAGGCGAGATTCAGATACTGCATCGCATCGTCATACGTGGGATTAAGATCGACAGCCTTCTGCAGGTACTGCAGCGCCTCATCCACCAGCGGAGTGTTCTGCTGCTGCAGCTTCTGGCATGCAGCCTTGCTCTTCTTTACGTTGCCGTTTCCGTCGTCGGTCAGGCCTTCGGCTGCCAGCACGGTCTGAGCGTTCTTGTATGCCTGAATCCAGTCCACCACGCCAACGGTGTAGTGCGCCTCTGCATCGTTGCCGTCCAGCGCAATTACTTTCTTCTGATACTCCTTGGCTTCCTCAAACTTCTTGATGTTGAAGTCGATGGAGGCAATCTGCTTCAGAGCAGTCACGTCGTTCGGATCTTTATTGAGGATCTCGTGGAAGCCTTGGAGAGCCTTCTGGGCAAGAGCGAGGTTTTCGGGGGTATCGAGATTTGGAACAACCTGATACGAGTAGGAGGTCGCCAGGTAGAGCTTGGCCGTCTCGTAGTTCGGATCCAGATCGATTGCAGTCTGAAAGTGGTTGACCGCTTCTTCGTAGCGGGCATTTTTGAATGCCTGCACACCCTTGGTCAGCTGGTCACGCGCCTTCAGGCGGTTGCACCCGGTAACAGAACTAAGCATCAGCGCCAGCATAGCGGCCGTAACCGGAATCCGTGCAGTCAATTTCATGGGACGTGATATCTCCTTCAAATGGGCGCGTATTGTCTGGGGACGGCAATGCGGCAAGAAGCTAAATTACTGCTTGCCGGTTGATTGTATGGTATGACCGCCCACTGTGACCAGTGGCCGATGACCTATTCCTTCGAATCTTTACGAATTTCTCGTTTCTCTGCACCTGGAGGAGAGGCTCGGTGATGACACTCCGGAATGCGTCGAAACAAAAGAGCGCTGTACTGCAAACAAATCGGGCGGCCGCTTGAGAGATAGCCGGACCGCCCGATAGTCGAAACCCTGGTGCGAGCCTGACTAACGCTTACTGTCCTGCTTCCACGCGAGGCGTGATCAGGCCAATATTATCCACCCCGGCCTGATGACCGAAATCGATGACTTCGGCAACCTTGCTGAAGTCGAGATCCTTGTCGCCCTTCACGAACATGACCTTCTCCTGACGGGTCGAGAAGATCTCAACCAGCTTCGGCTCGATGTCCTGCTTGTTGAAGGAGGTGTCGTTGATCTTGTACGAAGGAGCCCCGGCGCCGTTGGAGAGAACCTGGACGACGATGGTTCGATCGTTGGGCTCACTCTGCGTCTTGTTCTTCGGAGGCTGTGGCACCAGCGTATCCAGACCCTTCGGGGTCACCGGCACGATCACCATGAAGATGATCAGGAGTACCAGCAGAACGTCGATCAACGGCGTTACGTTGATCTCCGATACTGCTCCGCCTGAACTTCCAGCACCCATTCCCATAGCAAACTCTCCTTGATACTCCACGTAGCGCCATTACAGGCAGCTTAGTGCATCGTTACTTCGTCGTCACGTTCTCAGGCGTCTCGCGCTTCTCGGTAAGCAGCCCAAGCTGGCTCACTCCCGCCGAGCGGATACCGTCGATGGCGTCCATTACCTTGCCATAGTTCGCCCGAGCGTCGGCTCGCATGTAGACCTCTTTGTTGGTCTTGTTCTCGAGCTTCGCTGAAATCTTGGAACCCAGGTCGTCCAGTGTGACCTGATCTCCGCCAAGGAAGGTGCGACCGTCGCGGGTCACTGCCACCGTGACTGCGTCTTCCTTGTTTGCGTCTTCCATCACCACTGCCGAATCGGTCTTCGGAAGATCGACGTTGACCTTGTTGTTCAGCATGGGAGTGATGACCATGAAGATGATCAACAGCACCAGCATCACGTCCACCATCGGGGTCACGTTGATGTTGGAGTTGACCTTACCTCCCTCGTTCCTCGTTGCCATCGCCATATATCTATACTCCGTCCGGATGCGCCGTGTTCAACGTTCCTGCGATCTGACCTGGAGCCTGACGATTCCCTCGGCTGGCTTCGGAGCACCACAGCGTGTAGTGCTCCGAAGCAGACGAGCTGTCATTCTCGCAGGATGTTTCTCTACCTTCACTCCCTTGCAGGAGTCGTGGCTTACCGGTGGCTCTGCTTGATGAAGTAGTCCACCAGCTCGCTGGAGCTGTTGTCCATCTCCACGTCGAAGGCCTCAACCTTGCCGGTGAAGTAGTTGAAGGTCATAACGGCCGGGATAGCGACCAGAAGACCGAAGGCGGTCGTAACCAGAGCCTCAGAGATACCGCCGGCGACTGCGCCGATACCAGAGGTCTTCTGCGTAGCGATCTGCTGGAAGGCGTTCAAGATACCGACCACGGTTCCGAACAGACCGATAAACGGTGCCGTCGATCCGATGGTGGCGAGACCGCCAAGACCACGCTTCAGCTTGGCGTGAACGATTGCCTCAGAGCGCTCGAGTGCACGCTTGGAGCTTTCGATCTGCTCCTCGGTGATGGCGCCGCCGGAACCGAAGCTGCGGAACTCCTGCAGGCCAGCGGTCACAACCTCAGCGAGGTGGGACTTCTTGGAACGGTCGGCAACCTTGATCGCCTCGTCCAGACGGCCGTCCTTGAGAGCGCCGGCAACCTTGGGAGCAAACTCGCGGGACTGCTTGCGGGCAGCCGAGAAGTAGAGTGCACGGTCGATGATCACGGCCAGCGACCAGATCGACATGATGAAGAGGATGATAACGACTGCACGGGCCAGATTACCCATGTTGCCCCAGAGCTGCAGGGGGCTAAAGCCAACCTGGGCCTCCTGGAAGTACAGCGCGAGCGAGGTGGGGACGTGAGACATGTTTGCGAGATGAGCGAGAATCACAGAATATTCCTCCTGATTGGAAACTCTAAGCTTCGTATTTCACACCCGGATGCCTTCCAGAAAACACGAGAGGCTCGCGGGTTTCGTTCGAATTTCGTTGACCGCCTCGGGATACCCGGACTTCAGGCATCCCGCTTGGAAGAGTTAGCCGCCGAAGTTGAAGTTCACGGTAATCGTGGTTTCGACTTCTGTTGGCTCCCCATTCAGAATGTAGGGCTTGTATCTCCAGTTGCGCACGGCATCAAGAGCTGCGGCACGCAGCATCTCAGGACCGCTGACGACCTGCAGGTTCTGAATCGTTCCCTGCTTGGAGATCAAGGCATGCAGTACGACAGCGCCAGAGACGTGAGCAGCCTTGGCAATCGGGGGATAAACCGGTCTCGGCTGCGAGATCGCCATACCGGCAACCACACCGCTCGAGATGCGAACCGGACCCTTCGGCTTCTCGACCTTGACAACCGGGGCAGGGCCACTACCGATGCCGCCCATCACGCCACCAGGAACGCCGCTGCCGGAACCCATACCGCTCATACCGGCAACACCAGCCATCTGCGGCGGAGGTGCAGCCTCTTCCTTCAACATCTTGATGTCCTTGGGAATCTTGGTCGGGGCGTGCAGGCCCTGATCGATCTCCGAAACCATCTTGATCGGCTTAACCACCTGCTGTGGCGGTGGTGGAGGTGGTGGGGGCGGAGGTGGCGGCGGTGCAGTAAGCATGGCCGTCATCGCCGTCTTCGGCAGAGCCTCGGGATACAGCAGCGGAATCAATGCCAGAATCGCCAGGATGGAACCATTGATAATAAAGGTCCCAATCATCCAGTACTTGGACTTGGTCTTGATCTTGCCGCCGGACTCCATCAATGCATCTTCAAACATATCCAGCCTCGCGGAGAAGAGCTATTTGACTATAGACACCGCGTGATTTCCGTTTGTTCCCGGATCGCTACTTAATTCTGAAACTTTTTCCAAAAAACAGAATCTCAGGCCTTTACCCGCTTGCCGGTGGGCAGCGTAGCGACCTTGCCGTGCTTCGTCCGCCACTCCTGGTAGGCCACCAGCATGGGTGCAGCCACCGCGATGGACGAGTAGGTTCCAATCAGAATTCCAACCACCAGAGCGAACGAGAAGCCGTGCAGCACCTCACCTCCGAACAGATAGAGGCTGAGTACCGTTAGGAAGGTGAGTCCCGAAGTCAGAACCGTTCGGCTCAGGGTCTGATTGATGGAACGGTTGACGACATCGGCCAAGGCCATCTTGCGCGAACCCGCCAGGTTCTCCCGGATGCGGTCGAAGACCACGATGGTGTCGTTCATCGAGTAACCGATCAGCGTAAGGATGGCGGCGATGACGGTCAGGGTAATCTCCTGATTCGTCAGGCTGAAGGCGCCAATGGTGATCAGCGTATCGTGGAAGACCGCGACCACGGCAGCCACGCCGTAGATCAACTCAAACCGGAACCAGAGATAGATCAGCATGCCGATCAGCGAGTAGAGCGTCGCCAGCATGGCCTGCTTCTGGAGCTGCGCACCGGCGGTGGGACCGACGATCTCGACCTGCTCGACCGTCGCCTTCGAATCGTGATAGTTGGTCGCGAGTGCGTTCTCAACCGCCTGACGGCCGGCGTCATGCGCCTGGTCGGTGGCCGACGAGATAGGCAGTGCGATGATGACCTTGTTGGCGGCGTGTCCACTGGGATCGCTGACGCGCTGGATGCGCGCATCGTGGACGCCAGCCTTGTTCATGGCCTGCCGGATGTGATCCTCGTTCGGCGGCGTGTCGAAGGCTACGCGAATCTGGGTTCCGCCGGTAAAGTCCACACCCTTGGGGATGCCGTGCCAGAACAGCATGCTGAAAATGCCGGCAATGGAGAAGATCAGCGAAAATCCGAGGAAGTACCACTTCTTCCCCAGCCAGTCGATATTTGTGTCACGAAAGAATTCCACGCTCTTACATCCTCGGGCGGCGGCACACAGGCCCCGCAAATCTCTAAAAACTTCAACTAGATTGAAATTGCTGCGCCACGTTCCTTGTTCTGCAGGTGCGCATCGAAGATCACGCGCGATACGAAGACGGCGGTAAACAGGTTGGCCAGCAGACCGAAGGCCAGCGTCACCGCGAATCCGCGCACCGGACCTGTACCGAAGAGGAACAGGATGAGCGCCGAGACAATGGTCGTCACGTGGGTATCAAGAATCGTCGTCCAGGCGTGCGCAAATCCCTGCTGCACGGCCATCGCCGCCGACTTGCCCGCGCGCAGCTCTTCGCGGATGCGCTCAAAGATCAGCACGTTCGAGTCGACGCCCATACCGATCGTCAGGATGACGCCTGCAATTCCCGGCAGGGTCAGCACCGATCCGGCAAAACCCATAAAGCCGAGCAGGATGACAAGGTTCAGGATCAGGGCGAGGCAGGCGTTGATTCCGGCGCCGCGATAATAGATCAGCATGAAGGCCATGACGGCCAGCAGTCCGACGACAGCGGCCACGATGCCCTGACGAATGGAGGCCGCGCCAAGGCTCGGTCCCACGGTCCGGGTCTCGAGGAACGAGATCGTCGCAGGGAGGGCGCCGGTGCGCAGCATCAGCGAAAGATCGTTTGCCTGCTGCTTGGTGAATCCGCCCTCGATCTCTCCGCGGTCGCGGATCGCGGAGTTGATGCTGGCAACCTCGCGCACCTTGTTATCCAGGACGATCGCCATGGAACCGGGCGACGAGCTCGTGGCCGAGTGCTCGCTGGTGTACTTGTAAAAGCGGTCGCCGGCCTCAGTGGTCAGGGTAAAGGTAATGTTGGGACGGCCGTTCTGGTCGGTCGACGGCTGCGCATCGCGGAAGTCGGTTCCCTCCACCTCGCTGACGCGCTTCAGTAGCCAGACCTGATCGGGAGCACCCGCGGAAGAAGAGCCGTGCATCAGGACGGAGTCTGCCGGAATGACGCCACCGTTCGACTGCAGCGCCTCCTGCTCGCTTCCATAAGGACCGCCGGTCACGGCATGAATCTCAAGCTTCGCGGTGGACTGAATGATGTCCTCAACGCGGCCGGGATCGCTCACACCCGGCAGCTCGACCAGGATCTGATTGTCGCCGAGACCGTACTTCTGGATGACCGGCTCGGTCACGCCCAGCTTGTCGACGCGCTCACGGATCGTCTCAATCGAGGTCTCGAGGGTGCGATTCGCCAGGTCACGGACCGCCGCTTCCTTCATGGTCAGCGTGGCCGAACCGTCCGCATTCGTAGACACGTCGTAGCTGTTGTAGTTGACGCCATTGAAGACGCCGCGGGCATCGCTCATCTTGCCCGACGGGATGCCGCTCACCACGATGGTGTTGGGCTTCGACGCGTCCGTCCTGCCAGCGCTTACTCCGGGCATTCCCGCAGCCTGCAGGTCGGTCTGCAGACGGGCCGCATCGCGATCCACCGCAGAGGCGATGGCCTCGTTGACGTGGACTTCGAGCACAAGGTGGATGCCGCCCTTCAGGTCAAGGCCGAGGTTGATCCGTCGCGCAATCGACGCCTTCAGGCCGCCATGCGGGATACCCACAATGCCGTAGCAGAAGACCAAAAGCACTGCAATGATGAAAGCCGTCTTACTGGCCGTATTCTTTCCCATGATCTCTCACTTCACCGTGCCCGCTGCCTGGTGGCGCCTCAACGGCTCCGCAGCATCTGCACTCTTCCTTCTCAATCTCTATTTATAGGTACGGCTCTCTCAGGCCGCCGCTTCATCGGTGGTCACCGCGGCGATCGCGCTCTTCACGAACTCCAGCTTCAGCCCATCGGGCTGCACGCGGAGAATCAGGGCGTCGTCCTTCACCGTCAACACCGTTCCGCGAATGCCCCCGTTTGTGGTTACGCGGTCTCCAGGCTTGATCTGGTCCAGCATCGCCTGCCACTTTTTTTGCTTCCTCTGATTCGGAACGATCATCAGAAAGTACAGAACGACAAAGAACAAAATCGGCAGCGCCAGGCCCGACAGGCTTCCCAGCCCGCCCTGCGCACTCTGCAACCAGATTGCTAACATCCTCAAAACTCCAATCGCTTGTTAGGCAGGCACAGCAGCATAAACATACTTCACAGGAACGGCGAAAAGACGCAATCCCGCGCAGAGGCCGAAAATGGAGTGCCTAGCCCCTAAGCATCGCCGCTTGCGTGCCCCGGTGTCAAGGAATTGCACAGCCCCGAAGCCCGGCGCTCACTATATTCTGGGCAGATCTCCCTACTCCTCACCCACATGCGTCAGCGGCCCCACCGCAAAGTGGTCAAAGGTCACCTCAAAGTCCTGCTTGCCGGGCGCAGCCGCCACCATACCGATTTTGACCGGCACATCCGGCGGAAAATAGGCCAGCCGCAGCAT
>DASTSJ010000386.1:0-9991 GCA_035760765.1 Edaphobacter sp.
GTACCCTCCATCTGTCGCTAGCCTACAGGCCGCCTCTGGGCGGCCTGTGGCGTCTGGAGGGCTGGCGGCGAGGCTAAGGGGCCTACCGTGGCCGGGTGCCCCACGTCTCGCTTCTGAGACGTGGGAAGTAAGATATCAGCCATGACCAAGGGTCTCGTTCGATACCAGAAGACCGGATATCATCTCCACTTCATAACATTCAGTTGTTACCAGCGTCTCCCTTGTCTCGGAAATCCCGCAGCCCGCGACCAGTTTGTACAGTCCCTCGAGAAAATCCGGACACGCTACGACTTCCTCGTGCACGGATATGTAGTGGTGCCCGAACACGTACACTTGCTCGTAAGTGAACCGAACGAAGCCACCCTCGCCACGGCGATTCAGGCACTTAAGTTGTCGGTCTCTGTACAACAGGGACGAACGCGCTTCTGGCAGAAGCGATACTACGACTTCAACGTGTATACCGAGGACAAACGAGTGGAAAAGCTGCGCGACATTCATCGCAATCCCGTAACTCGCGGACTCGTCGCGAAGCCTGAAGATTGGAAGTGGTCGAGCTTCCGCTACTGGAAGACAGCAGAGGGCGGCACTGTAACCATAGGAACAGACCTCATTGCCCCATAAGAACCCACGTCTCAGAGGCGAGACGTGGGGCACCCGGCAGTAGCCGCGTGTCCCATTCATGCATCGCAATGAGTTGGGCCTTCGAGCGAAGCTCGAACCCATCCCTGAGCGGGCCGCCGCGCAGCGGTAGAATGGGCGCATGTCAACCGCTGATCTCATCTCCGATGCCCCTCAGCGTACGGCCCTGACGCCCTTCGTCAACGAGCCGTTCATCGACTTCACTGCCGCCGAAAACAGACGTGCGATGGAGACCGCTCTCCGCGATGTCGAGGCGATGCTCGGGCGCGAGTATGACATGGTGATCGGCGGCCGGCGGCGGAAGACCGAAGGCAAGATCATCTCCACCAATCCCGCCCGTCCTGCTCAGGTTGTCGGCATCCACCAGCGGGCCGAAGCCGACCTCGCCGAAGAGGCCGTCGCCGTAGCGCTCGCCGCCTTTCCTGCCTGGAGCCGCCGATCCGCCGCCGACCGTGCTGGGCTGCTGTTTCGTGCAGCCGACCTCATCCGGCAACGCAAGTTCGAGTTCTGCGCCTGGCTCGTCTTCGAGGTCGGGAAAAACTGGGCGGAGGCAGATGCCGACGTGGGCGAGACCATCGACTTCCTCGAGTTCTATGGCCGCGAAGCTCTTCGACTCGATGCCGCGGTACCGCCCATTCAGTATCCCGGCGAGCGCAACCAGCTCCGCTATCTTCCCTTGGGCGTGGGAGCCGTCATACCGCCGTGGAACTTCCCCTTCGCCATCATGGCCGGAATGACCGCCGCCGCCATCGTCTGCGGAAATACCGTCATCCTGAAACCCTCGGTCGACGCCCCCACCATTGCTGCCCGCTTCCTCAGCCTGCTCGAAGAGGCCGGTCTGCCTGATGGCGTCGTGAATCTCTGCCAGGGCGAAGGGCCCGGCTTCGGCTCCGCCATCGTTGCCCATCCGGAGACCCGCTTCATCGCCTTCACCGGCTCGAAGGCGGTAGGTCTTGAGATCCACGAGAGCGCCGCACGCAACCAGCCTGGGCAGAAGTTCATCAAGCGCACCATCCTCGAGATGGGCGGGAAAGATGCCATCATCGTGGACGGGGATGCAGACCTCGACGCCGCCGTCGAAGGCGTCGTCGCCAGCGCCTTTGGATTCAACGGGCAGAAGTGCTCGGCCTGCTCCCGCGCCATCGTCGACGTCAGCATCTACGACAGCTTCTGCGATCGCCTGCAGGAACGAGTCCGGCAGATCAAGACCGGGGATCCGGTAAAGAACGTCTATACCGGGCCGGTCATAAGCGAGAAGGCTTTTAAGAAGGTCCTGGGCTATATCGAAGTCGGCAAAACCGAGGGCCGCCTTCTCGTCGGAGGCGAAACCATCAAAACGCCGGACGGTGGTTACTACATTCAGCCGACTGTCTTCGCAGATGTCAGCCCGACAGCGCGCATCGCCCAGGAGGAGATCTTCGGCCCAGTCCTGGCAGTCATCAAGTCCGAAAGTTTCGAGGACGCGCTTGCGATTGCCAACAACACCGAGTACGGGCTGACGGGTGCGGTCTATTCTTCGTCGCGGGAGAAGCTGGATCGCGCCCGCGAGGAGTTCCACGTTGGGAACCTGTACTTTAACCGGAAGTGCACGGGAGCCATGGTCGGCGCCCATCCGTTTGGGGGCTTCAATATGAGTGGAACGGACTCAAAGGCGGGTGGCCCGGACTACCTGCTGCTCTTCACCCAAGCCAAGAGCATCGCCGAAAAGCTGGGCTAAGCCCGGGGCCGCTCGAAACTATTCGCTCGGAAAAATCAGGGTGTGCAGAGGGTCTGGAAACAGCCCTCAGGCAGTTCGCATTTCGATCAGGTTTCCGGCCTTCGCTGCAGCCTCGGCCAGAACACGATGATGGATGGTAAACAGGGCCAGCTCCAACCGGTCGGAGACGCCGGTCTTGTCATAGATTCCGCGGAGGTAGTTCTTGATGACCTGCTCCTTGGTCCCGAGCTGAACCGCTATGTCCTTGTTTTTACAGCCCTGTACGATCAGCGCGACGATCTGCATCTCCTTGGGGGTAAGCCGGTCGCGCACGCGTGTGCCTACGCTGTCGGTGGAATGGATGGCCGTCACGTTGGCCCGCTGCATGAACCGTTGACCACGGGCGACGCGCCGGACCCCGTCGATCAGGTCCACCCCCCCGATATTCCGGCAGATAACACCATCCACAAGTGACACGACGTCATCGGGCACCTGTTCGTGGTTTTCAGCGACCAGAATAGTCCGACTTCCTGCGATGCGGGCTTTTTGCACAAGCGTCTGCAGGTCCGGGCGAAGGCTGGAGGCGACGAGGGCCACAGCCCCGCGCAGGCTTTCCAGTGCGCTCCACAGCCGGGGCAGGTCTTCGCACTGGGCGACGATGCGCATATCCTGCTCAAGCGCTAACGTTCGGGCGGCGCCTGCGCGAAAGATGACCTGGTTATCTGCGAGAATGATCCGATTCATCGAGCTCTCCTGCGAACGGGCCTCCGGGCCCATGTTTTGCTCATCGGCAGGTCTGACGCTTCCAAGCTGCTGTGTCTTCAATTCGGACAAACCTCTCTGCTCATTGATAAGGGGCCCGTTTTCCTATCCTCTCAGATCCTTCAGCATTTGCCGATTTCTGAATCTCAGTCCTTTGAAATTCCATCCAAAACGAGTGGGGGTGTGCAAAGGCACGGATCCGCGAAGTATAACAAGGGTATGCCGAAGCCAATTTTGCTAGCCATCGACGACGACACCAGCGTGCTTGAGGCGGTGGTGCAGGACCTGCGCCGCCACTACGGGCAGGACTATCGGATCGTCCGCGCAGCCTCCGGCGGGGCAGCGCTCGATATCTGCCGGCAGTTGAAGGATCGCAACGACACCGTCGCTCTGTTCCTCTCGGACCAGCGGATGCCGGGGATGACTGGTGTTGATTTTCTGCAGCAGGCCCTTACGATCTATCCCGACGCCAAGCGCGTGCTTCTGACGGCCTACGCCGACACCGAGGCTGCGATCCGGGCGATCAACTCCGCGAAGATTCACTACTACCTGAACAAGCCGTGGGATCCGCCGGAGGAGAAGCTCTATCCGGTGCTGGACGATCTTCTCGAGGCCTGGAAGCAGGGATATAAGCCACCGTTCGAGGGTATCCGGGTCGTCGGCATGCGCTGGTCGGCGAAAGATCACGCCGTGCGGGATTTTCTCTCCCGCAATCGCATCCCCTACCAGTGGCTCAACCCGGAGCAGACACCCGAGGCGCAGACTCTCCTCAAGGAGAAGGGGCTGGATGACAGCAAGCTCCCGGTCGTGGTCTTTGGAGATGGCACCGCGCTCGTCCAGCCCTCCTCGACCGATCTGGCCTCGAAGGTCGGCATACCCACACAGGCGCAGCAGAAGTTCTACGACATCGTTGTGATCGGCGCCGGTCCGGCCGGTCTGGCAGCTGGAGTCTATGGGGCCTCCGAAGGTCTACGTACCCTGATCGTGGAACCCAACGCTCCCGGTGGACAGGCCGGTTCCAGTTCCAAGATTGAAAACTACCTTGGCTTCCCCTCCGGGCTTAGCGGAGAGGAGCTGGCCAAGCGTGCCTTCCTGCAGGCATCCCGGCTTGGCGCCGAGTTCCTTCTGCAGCGAGTGACCTGCATCCGATCGGAGAATAACTACCAGATCGTCGTGATGAACGATGGCCAGGAGGTCACCTGCCACGTCTGCCTGATCGCCACAGGGGTGGACTATTGCATGCTGGACGTGCCGGGCGCCGGACAATACACAGGCGCCGGCGTGTACTACGGCGCGGCGTTGAGCGAAGCCATGGGCTGCGCCGACGAGACCGTTTACGTAGTGGGGGGTGCAAACTCCGCAGGTCAGGCAGCGATGCACTTCTCGCGGTACGCCAGCAAAGTGCACATGCTGGTCCGGGGAGATTCCCTGGCCAAGAGCATGTCCCGGTACCTGATCGATCAGATTGAAGCGACTCCCAACATCGTTGTGGAGACCCAGACGGAGGTGGCCTCCGTATCCGGGAATGACCATCTGGAGCGACTAACCCTGAAGACGCCGCGAGGAGAAGAGAGCCGCGAAGCGAGCTCGTTGTTCATCTTCATCGGCGCCGCCCCCAAGACCGATTGGCTGCCAGAACAGATAGCATGCGATCCGAAGGGATTCATCCTTGCCGGTCCGGATCTCAAGGCGAAATGCCCGGGAAGCTGGAAGCTCGATCGCGACCCATATCTGCTCGAGACGAGTATGCCCGGAGTTTTCGTCGCCGGGGATGTTCGGTACAACTCCGTCAAGCGCTGTGCCTCCGCGGTAGGAGAAGGCTCCATCGCGATCCAGTTCGTGCACCAATACCTTGCCACACTTTGAAAGGTCTGATCTCACACTAACCATGACCCAGCCAACCGACCTCGTTCAACAGCCATCCACCCCGGCCCTCAGTGATGCTTTGTTTATCCAGCTGAGATCCACGCCGATCTTCTCTTCCCTGAAGAATGAGGAAGTGCGCTGTCTGAAAGGACTGGAAGAGATTTGGCTGCAAAAGGGCGAGGTTCTGGTCCGGCAGGGAGAGGCTGCACATAACTTCTGGGTTTTGCTGGAGGGCAGCATCGCGCTTTCTCAGACGGCGGGAGACGGGCATGAGATGGAGCTTACCTCGATCCCCAGTGGCAATGCTTTCGGCGAGCTTCCGCTGTTAGCCAACATCCCCAACGCGGTCACTCTTCGGGCAGAGCTTCCCTGTCACCTGGTGCAGATCAATGAAGAGGGCTTCTGGAGCCTGATGACCACCTGTCCGGACGTCCGCAAGGCGATTCTGGGAAACATGGCCAAGCGGTTCCAAAAGCTGCAGAGCGCCACCATCCAGCAGGAGAAGATGGCATCGCTGGGCACGCTCGCCGCAGGCCTGATGCACGAGCTGAACAACCCCGGTTCGGCAGCGAAACGAGCAGCCTCGCAACTGCGTTCGAACCTGATGCGAATGCACGAGCTCTCCGCAAAATTCAGCAAGACTGAGCTGAGCCAGCAGCAGAAGCAATGCCTTCACGATCTGCAGGAGCAGACGCTACGGGCGAAACAAACCCTCGTGATGAGCTCGCTCGAACAGAGCGACGCCGAGGAAGCCCTCGCAGAGTGGATGGAAGGCGCCAATATTGAGAATGCCTGGAAGATGGCTCCCACTCTGGTTTCAATTGGTCTGAAGGCGCAAGACCTGGAGTGTGCACGGACCGAGTTTCCAGGTTCTACCCTCTCAGACGCGCTCAACTGGCTGGAGGCGATGGCATCAAGCATGCAACTGGTGGGAACGATTGAGGAGAGCATCGGAAGAGTCTCCGACCTGGTTATGGCGGTCAAGTCGTACGCCTACGAGGGCAAGGGCCTGAAGCAGTCGGTTGATGTGAACAGCAGCATTCACGCCACGCTGGTCATTCTGAGCCACAAGATGCGCGAGAAGGAGATTACCGTCGAGAAGGACTTCGCGCCCGATCTTCCTGCGCTGCAGAGTGAGTGCACAGGTCTGAATCAGATTTGGACGAACCTGCTCGATAATTCGATCGATGCCGTAGGTCCTCGTGGCAAGATCAGCGTCAAGACCTGGGCTGAGACGTCTAAATTGGACGGCCACACGACAGATATCTGCATTCGTATTGCGGACAATGGCAGCGGAATACCCTTGGAGAGCCAGACGCAGATCTTCGACACCTTCTATACGACGAAGCCCGTCGGCGTCGGGACCGGACTTGGACTTGGGATCGTGCATCGCATTGTCGACCAGTATGGCGGCGTCATTCGGTTCTCATCTGTCCCTGGTAACACTGAATTTGTCGTTCGGCTGCCTGCGCACGACCTGCAACACTCCTGAAGTAAGAGCCTTCGCTCTCTGAAGACGTATGATGGACGGAAGGAGACTTCCGGGTGCCACTTACTCCCTTCCATATTGCTTTCCCTGTTGATGATCTGGAGGCTGCGCGGGCGTTTTATGGAGGCCTGCTGGGCTGTCCGGAGGGACGAAGCTCTGCGCAGTGGATCGACTTCGATCTCTTCGGTCATCAGATCGTAGCTCATCTCAAGCCGTCGCTCGAAGAGAACAGACAGCATCATAATCCCGTAGACGGTCACGACGTTCCCGTACCTCACTTCGGCGTTGTGCTCTCCATGGAAGACTGGCAGGCGTTGGCCGATCGTCTTAGGGCTGCGGGTGTTCGCTTTGTGATCGAGCCTTACGTGCGTTTCAAAGGTGAGGTGGGGGAACAAGCGACCATGTTCTTTCTCGATCCGGCTGGCAACGCGCTGGAATTTAAAGCTTTTGCCGATATCGGTCAGCTGTTTGCAAAGTAGCAAACTCCTGCAGAAGCTCTAGAATGTTCGAGTTGCAACTACTTTGCTGAAGGACCTGCTGCACTGCATCCCTTTTCCCACACGTGACGCCGGGCGAACGCAGCCCTGACCAAGCCATGGAGCTACCTTGATGTCTCATCGCCCGACGCGCCGCCGCTTTCTTGCCACATCTGCCGCTGCGGCCGCAGCGATCTCGCACCGGAATGCACTCGCCGCGCCCTGGCAGGAGACTGCACCTGCCGACGACCCTACTCCCTACAAGCTCTTCTTCGACCAGCCGGCTGCGGCGTGGCCTGATTCCCTGCCAGTAGGCAATGGCAGGCTAGGGGCGTGTGTCTTTGGGCAGCCCGGCAAGGAGAGGATCCAGCTTAACGAGGAGTCCATCTGGGACGGGGAGCTGCGCGACCGTAACAACCCCAACGCGGGTGAGACCGTCCCGAAGATACGCGAGCTACTGTTTACCGGGCAGGTTGCCGAGGCGGAGGCTCTTGTTCCTGACGACATACTTTCAATACCTCGCCGCTTCCCCTGCTACCAGACTCTGGGCGACCTGCACCTGGACTTCGGCTCCATGGAGGGCGTCAGCGACTACCGCCTGGAGCTGAACCTCGATACCGCGATCGCAGCGACCACATTTACCAAAGACGGAGTGCAGTATCGCCGCGAGGTCTTCAGCTCGGCTCCCGATCAGGTGATTGTGATCCGCCTGACATCCAACAGCCTCGGCAAGATCAGCTTTACTGCGCGGCTGGACCGTCCTGCAAACTTCGAGACGGCGGCCCTGGCGCAGAATCGTCTGAAGCTGTTTGGGGAAGCACTTCCCGTCAATGACAATCCCGGGCTGCCGGTGAAGGAGCGCCAGGTCGGCATTCGTTATTACGCAGAGCTGCTGGCCGTCTCCACCGACGGCATCACTTCCACAAAAGAGAACACGCTGGTGGTCGACAAAGCCACGGCGGTCACGCTCTTCGTCGATTGCGCTACGAGCTACCGCTACCCGGCCGGGGAGGCGATGATGCGTCAGGCCGTGGTGCGGAATCTGCTCGCGGCAGCGTCGCGTCCCTATGCAGAACTGCGTGCACGGCACATCGTCGATTATCGGAAGTATTTCCGCCGCGCGGCGATCACGATCGGGGAGGCCGAAGATGCCAATGCCAACGTTGCGACGGACAAGAGGCTGGCGAAGATCAAGGCTGGCGGCGAGGATCCTTCGCTGCTGGGAATTTACTTTCAGTACGGACGTTATCTACTGATCTCAAGCTCCCGACCGGGAACGCTCGCGGCCAATCTGCAGGGCATCTGGAATGAATCGGTCGATCCGCCCTGGGGTTCGAAGTACACGGTCAACATCAATATCCAGATGATCTACTGGCTGGCGGAGCGGGCGGGACTCTCGGAGCTGCATGCTCCTCTCTTCGATCTGATCGATCGCACGCGGGTGCCCGGCCATGCGACGGCGCAGAAGTACTACGCTTCTGGCGGATATGTCGTGCACCATAACACCGATATCTGGGGAGACTCTTCGCCGATCGACGGGCTGGGCGGCGGCGTTTGGCCAATGGGAGCAGCGTGGATGGCGCTGCACCTGTGGGACCACTTCGATTACACCGGCGATGTGAGCTTCCTGCGCGATCGCGGGTATCCGCGTCTGCGCGAGAATGCGCAGTTCCTGCTGGATTACATGGTGACCGATCCGAAGACGGAGAGGCTTGTCACCGGCCCGTCGTGCTCCCCGGAGAATAAGTACAAGCTGCCAGACGGGACATCGCACAACCTCTGCATGGCGCCCACGATGGACATCGAGATCGTGCGGGCAGTGCTCACGCGACTGCTGCAAGCGGCTTCCGTGCTGGCGACCTCTCCCAACTGGGACCCTACCGAGGATGCTCCGCTGCACAATCGCGCGCGGCTTGCATTAATCAAGCTGCCGCCGTTCAAGATCGGCAAGGCCGGCAATCTGCAGGAATGGCAGGAAGATTACGCCGACGCAGAGCCGGGGCACCGACATATCTCGCACCTGTTTGCGCTTTTTCCGGACGACCAGATCACGCCGCGCCGTACGCCCGATCTGGCCAAGGCCGCCCGGGTCACGCTCGATCGAAGACTCGCAAATGGTGGAGGCAGTACGGGATGGTCCCGCGCCTGGATCGTTTGCTGCATGGCGCGGCTGCATGATGGAAACGCCGCCTATGAGAGCCTGCAAAGGCTACTGGCGGACTCCACCCGCGGCAATCTTTTCGATATCTGCGGAAAGAAGCCGGACTCACCCTTCCAGATGGACGGCAATGTGGGAGGTCCGACCGGCATGGTCGAGATGCTGCTGCAGTCACACGCGAGCGGAGGCAGTGGAGAGGCCGCACAGATGCGTGGTGCTGAGTCAGCTTCCAATGTCATTCGCCTGCTTCCGGCCTTACCTTCGGCCTGGCCAAACGGCTCCTACCGTGGTCTGCGCGCCCGGGGCGGCCTGGAGATCGACCTTCAATGGCGTAATGGTAAGGCTGTTACAGCAACCCTCAAAGCTCACCTGGATCTGACGCATCACATCCTGGCTCCAAAGGGCCAACGGATCGCTTCCATTGAGCCCACGCAAACGGAGACAATCCCCGGTGCTGGGCCGGATGAGTTGGTTCTGCCGGTTAAAGCGGGCGAAACCTTCACAGTGCACTTCGCCTGATCAGAAGGGCGGCAGGCGCCGGGGTTTGACGAACCGAACTGTACCCTCAGTTTGGTCTTGCGTGTGACGCGAACCGCTGGTTATATATTCCGGCATGAATGTCCGATGGAATATCGGAGATCTGTGGCAGGGATGCACCTTCATCCAGAGTCGTGAGGGGTATTCATGAACCGAGGGACTCTCCGTCTGGTGATGACGATCCTGACGTACACGGGTGTCGCTGTGTTTCTGCTGCCTTATGTTGTCGGCAAGGATTCCATCGCTCCATTGCTGATGCTGGTCGGGGCCCTGATGGCAGTGGTCTGCGGTCTGTTGCGGTGCTACTTCATGGAGGACGAGAAATAATCGTCTCTTGCTACTTGGCAAGTGCACTTGCTCCCGGGGCC
>DASTSJ010000387.1:0-2737 GCA_035760765.1 Edaphobacter sp.
GCAGGGACCTCAATACTGCCGCCATCGCTCGTCGTCTGGTAAGGAATTCCAGCCGCTGCCAGTTCCTGCGAAACCTGCTGCACATCCTTGCCGTCGAGGCCGGTAAATAACGGCCTCCAATCCCGACGGCTTCCGTACCAGATCATGGCTGCAGCCATCGCCGCAAGAAACGCAGTCAGTGCCAGCAACGAGCTTCGCCTGCCAGGCGGCAGTGCCATTACCTTGTCCCGCATCGACATGGCAATCGCGACAGCTCTGCCCGCTGCGCCCGACGCGGGAATCGCCGGCTCCGCCCTCTGCAGATCTCCGCTCTCTGTCTGTCCTGTCTCAGCCATCCCGTCTACTCACTCTCGCAGTCAACTTGCGGCGCTACTCACCTGCAATATCGTTCTCGTCGGACCCTCGTCTGCCGGCCGGAGAAGAACCGTCAGAACTGCATGCCCATCATCTGCTGATACGCCCCCACGGCCTTGTTCCTCACCTGCAGCGCAAGCTCGAAGGCCATATCCGCCTTCTGGGTCGCGATCATCGCCTGGTGGATATCCACTCCCTGCCCGCTCATCAATCCGGTTACTGTCGCTGCAGCCTGGTGGTCCAGCGCTGCTGTCTGCTTCACCATCGACTGCAGCAGTCCGGCGAACGGCGTTTCCGATCCTTGATCACCCGTCGCACTTCCCGCGCCGTTCATACCCTGTGCACTCATGGAACCGAAGCTGCTTGAGATCCCAAGACCGCCGTTCATCAACACATCACTCATCTGCTCACCTCAAAATTGGCAAAGTCCTACTGCCAGTTACTTCAGAATGTCCAAAGACGAAGCGACCATATTCTTCTCCGCCTGCACTGCAGATGCATTCATTCCGTACGAGCGTGTCGCCCCCATCAGGTCCACCATCTCGGTCAAAGGATTGATGTCTGGATAAGAAACGTATCCATCCGGGCCGGCATCGGGATGCTGCGGATCGTAGCGCCGCAACGGTGCACTCGCATCCGCGATAATCCCGGTTACAGCCACACCACCCGGTACTGACTTCGCCGCTGTAATGTTCTCTCCAAACAAGCTCGACCCACCCAGAGTCGGAAGCCCATTGCCGACAAGCTGACTCACAAGGGAGTGCTGAAAACCACCCTCACCCTCTGCCTCGAAGACAACATGGTGGCGCTGGTAGGGTCCCCCCTCAGGAGTACGCGTGGTCTCCGCGTTGGCCATGTTCGAGGCCACCACCTCTGCCCGCACTCGCTCCGCCTTCAGGGCTGACGAGCTTACATCCATTACGCCAAACAGATTCATCGCTCTACTTCGCCTCCGCATGGATCGCACTCATCACCATCGAGTACTCGTTCTTCAGCAGCTGAACTCCCAGCTTGAACTGCAGCTGCGCCTTCGCCAGCTGCACGCCCTCCCGGTCCATCGAGACGTTGTTCCCGTCAGGCCGCGAAACCAATCCGTCCACCTGCTGTGTCTGCGCTGTCGCAGGCGCAGCCGTCTCGGAAGAAGCCATCTGCCGCACAAACTCCTGCTCAAAATCGAAGCCCTTCGTCTTGTATCCCGGTGTATCGACGTTGGCCATGTTCTCGGCCGTTACCTTCATCTGCTCCGTCGTCAGATCCAGGTAGCGAGTCAAAGCACTGCTCAAAGGTGTTGTCACCTGCATCGCAAGACCTCCACCTCTTCCTATGCACTCCAGCGGCCAAAAAGAAGCGCCCTCATATGAGAGCGCTCTAAGCGATTGGATCAGCGTTGTTGTTTTATCTCTCATCGGCGGCTATCGCGTAGCGCGCCGGTATCGAATCTCATCCGCTGAGATCTCCATGCGATCCGTCGCCAGGATCGTCGCCCTCTCCAGCACATGCATCAGCTCACGAACATTCCCCGGCCACGAATACTCCCTGAGCTTCTCGACCGCTGCCGCGCTCAATCGCTTGCGCGGCATCCTCTCCCCCAGCTTCGTAAGAACATGCTCGGCTAGCATCTCCAGGTCATCTAACCGCTCTCGCAAAGCAGGAACCTCTATCGGAAAGACCGCAAGCCGATGGTAAAGATCCAGGCGGAATGACCCTTCTGCCGACCGTTGCTCCAGCGGCTGATGCGTAGCAGCAACAATCCGTACATCCACCCGAGTCACCTCGTTATCGCCCACGCGCTGCAACTCGCCGCACTCCAGAAATCGCAGCATCTTCGCTTGCAGCGCCAGCGGCATCTCTCCAATCTCATCTAGAAACAACGTACCTCCGTGCGCAGCCTCGATGCGTCCCGTGCGCGACTGCACCGCTCCCGTAAAAGCGCCACGCGTGTGGCCGAACAGTTCAGCCTCCAGCAACGCCTCAGGAATCGCCGCGCAGTTCAGCACCACGAACGGCTTACCTGCGCGATCA
Source organism: Edaphobacter sp. (assembly GCA_035760765.1). Classification (GTDB taxonomy): domain Bacteria; phylum Acidobacteriota; class Terriglobia; order Terriglobales; family Acidobacteriaceae; genus Edaphobacter. Next base: position 2,377 of record DASTSJ010000387.1, read on the forward strand.
CTCAGACGGTGAATCGCCTTCGCGACAACCTCCTTGCCCGACCCCGTCTCGCCTTCAATCAGCACCGTCGTCGACCTCGGCGCAACAAGGCGTATCAGCCGCGCCAGCTCCCGCATCGGCTCACTCTCGCCAATCATCTCCGGCACAGTCGAAGCCGCTTCACTGCGACGAACCTCACTCTCGATGATCCGCGGCACACCAGGGACAACCACAGGGGCCGCATTCCAAGCCGCTGTATCGCTGCGAGCTGCCCCCTGCACCTCGCGTAAAGCATGCAACAGCTCATGCCGCCTCGGGCTGCGTCCTGCTCCGTCAGCGCAGCCATCCATCCGCATCATCTCCACCGCGGGATACAGAACGC
>DASTSJ010000388.1:0-5355 GCA_035760765.1 Edaphobacter sp.
GGTGACGACGGCGACTTGTCCTTTGAGTTCTTCGGTCATAGTTGGTTGGATGCGGGGAAGGGAACCGCAGATCATGCGACTTAGCTTGGATGACACGGGTAAGGAAGAATGCTGTCCTCAGGGGCCGAAGCCGTGCCCTTAGGCGAAGGCGGTCGAGCTTCGCTCGATGTCCCACCTTAGCGACGATGAAACTGTCGCGAAGATGGGGCACACATTTGTACAGGGCGTGTCGGGCTTAGCTGTAAAGCTCGGTGGTTACGAGCTGGTTTCGGAACTTGCCCTGCGGGTCATATTGCTGAACGAGTGCCTTGAAGTCCGCGAGTCTGGGATAGACCTGACGGAAGTGCGCAGCGTCGTAGCTGGAGAGCTTGGCCCAGTGGGGACGCGGGTTGAAGGGGGCGAGCTTCTGCTGGATGAGGGGGAGGATCTTCTGGACCTCGGGCCACTGGCGCTTCCAGGTGAAGTGGATGGCGAGGGAATCCTGCTTGTAGGCCATGCTAAGCCATAGATCGTCGGCGGCGATGGTACGCAACTCTGTTGTGAGCAGGTGGGGCGTGATGTGGTCCTTCAGGGTTTCGACAGCGCGGATGGCCTCGTAGGCGTGACTGCGTGGGACGAAGTACTCGGTCTGGAGCTCTTCGCCGCTGGAGGGCGTGAAGTTCATGCGGAAGTGGGGAAGGCGCTCGTACCAGGGACCGGGAACTCCCATCTGTGGGGTGCAGTTGACGGCGTCCAGTGCGGGGATGGGATGCAGGTTTTTCGTGGCTAGCTTGCCGTTGTAGAACATCTCTGGCGTGTCGAGCTTTTCGCCCGGAGCAACCTTGCGCTTGATCCAGAGCTCGGTGCCGTGGCCCTTCTGCCAGTCGGTAAAGAGGCTGACGCTGTAGCCGGCCCCGAAGATATCGTCGAAGTGGTGCTCGAGCTCGTTGAAGGGAAGGTCGGTGTAGACAGTCTGGGCGATCTCGAAGGTGGGCTCGAGGTCGAGCGTGACCCTGGTCATAACGCCGAGCAGGCCAAGATTGACGACGGCTCCGTTGAACTTGTCGCCGTCCTTGCTGCGAGAGAGGGTTTGCAGGTCGCCGTTGGCGTCGACGAACTCGATGGTGGCGACGGAGGAGGAGAGATTCTTGTTGTGGATGCCAGAGCCGTGGGTGCCTGTGGCGATGGCGCCGGGAACGGAGATGTGGGGTAACGAGGCGAGGTTGTGGAGCGCAAATCCCTTCGCGTCGATGACGGGGGCAACATCGCCGTAGCGGACACCAGCGCCAACGGTGACGGTTTTGGCCCTTTCGTCGATGGTGATGTCTTTGAATTTGCTGAGCGAGACCTGGGCGTGGGTGCTGTCGGCCAGCGCATTGAACGAATGGCGGGTGCCGAGTGGGCGGATGCTGGGGTTATCTTTGACGACCTGCTGCAGTTCGGCAACGGTGGAGGGTTCGAAGAGCTTATCGGTGTGGTAGGTGAGATTTCCTGACCAGTTGGTGCGGTGAGTCATCTTTTTCTCGTCAGCAGAAGCAAAACCGGGTAAGAGAGTGGTTGCGGCGAAGGCGCCGGAGGTCTTTAGAAATTCGCGTTTGTCCATGATCCCTCACTGGCAATTTACAGAACGCGGCCATGGTAATGGCTGTGACGCGGGCGAGGGAAGTGCCACGGACGCGAGATTCTTTACAATCAAAGAATATGCCAGAGATTGAGACCAACGAGACAGAACGACAGGCGCGGTATAACCCGGCGGAGATCGAACCGAAGTGGCAGGCGAAGTGGGACGCCGATCCGACGCTGTATGCAGCCGAGGACCACGATTCGGGCAAGCCGAAGTTCTATTGCCTGGAGATGCTGCCTTACCCCAGCGGCCAGCTCCATATGGGCCATGTCCGGAACTACTCGATTGGTGACGCGCTGGCGCGGTTTATGTGGATGCGCGGGCATAATGTTCTGCACCCGATGGGATGGGATGCCTTCGGTCTGCCGGCGGAGAATGCCGCGCTCAAGAACAATACGCCTCCGCGGGAATGGACCCTGAAAAACATTGCGGCGATGAAGGCGCAGATGCGCCGCATGGGGCTGAGCTATGACTGGTCGACCGAAGTAACGACCTGCCTGCCGGACTACTACCGCTGGAACCAGTGGTTCTTCCTGAAGATGTACGAGCAGGGGCTGGCGTACCGGAAGAAGAGCAAGGTGAACTGGTGCCCGGACTGCCAGACCGTTCTGGCCAACGAGCAGGTGGTGAACGGAAGGTGCTGGCGGCATGAGGACACCATCGTCGAGCAGCGTGACCTGACGCAGTGGTTTCTGCGAATTACCAAATACGCTGACGAGCTGCTGGACGGTCTCGACAAGCTGGAGGGCTGGCCCGAGAAGGTACGCACCATGCAGCGCAACTGGATTGGTCGCAGCGAAGGTGCACTAGTCAACTTCGCGTTGGATGGGCAAGTTCCCGCGGAGTGTGCTTCGATTACGGTATTCACGACCCGGGTGGATACGATCTATGGGGCGACCTCGGTTCAGCTTGCTCCGGAGCATGCCGTTGCGAAGGCGTTTGCCACTGAAAATTCGGAGCTGGCAGCAAAGATCGAAGCTCTGCTCGAGGAGCAGAAGAAGGCTCGTGAGAGCGATGACTTTGGCGCGATTGAAAAGCATGGTGTGAACACCGGCCGCTTTGCGATCAACCCGTTCAACGAGGAGCGCGTGCCAATCTGGGTGGGCAACTACATCCTGGCCGACTACGGTACAGGCGCGATCATGAGCGTCCCGGCGCACGATGAGCGCGATTTTGAGTTCGCGACCAAGTATGGTCTGCCAGTGCGCCGCGTGATTGCGGCATCTGAAGGCGAGCAGCCGGAGCTGCCCTTTACCGCCGAAGAGAACGCTGTGCTGATCAATTCGCGCGAATGGGACGGGCTGAGTTGCACCGAAGCGCAGCAGAAGATGGCTGCCTTCGCGAAGCAGAATGGCTTTGGCGAGCCCACTGTGACCTATCGGCTGAAGGATTGGGGCGTGAGCCGCCAGCGCTATTGGGGAACGCCGATCCCAATGGTCTACTGCGAGAACGGTCACGCAGGAGTAGAGCCGGGTGGTGTTGTTGCGCTACCGGAGCGTGCGTTGCCGGTGCTGTTGCCGGAGTCGATCGAGATTACCCAGGAGGGCGGGTCTCCTCTGGGCAAGGTTCCCGAGTTTCTGCACACGACTTGTCCAGTCTGCGGCGGTCCTGCACGGCGTGAGACGGACACGATGGACACCTTCGTGGACTCGAGCTGGTACTTCTACCGTTACACGGATGCAAAGGACGACGCCGCCCCCTTTGCCAGCGATAAGGCGAACTACTGGTTCCCGATCGACCAGTACATCGGCGGCGTTGAGCACGCGATTCTGCACTTGATCTATTCGCGGTTCTGGACGAAAGTGATGCGCGACCTTGGGATGATCAAGAACGATGAGCCTGCGGAGCGGCTGTTTACGCAGGGCATGGTGATCAAGGACGGCGCGAAGATGTCGAAGTCGAAGGGCAACGTGGTCTCGCCCGACGACATGATCGCCCGCTACGGTGCAGATGCAACGCGCATGTATGCTCTCTTTGCCGCGCCACCGGATCGTGATCTGGAGTGGCATGAGGAGGGAGTAGCTGGCATCAGCCGCTTTCTGGGGCGCGTGTACCGGCTGGTGACCAAGTACGCGGAGATGACCCGCAGTGCCAGAATTCCACGGCTGGCATCCCGGACTATCACCGATCAGGCGCTCCTGCGGAGGCTGCATCAGACGATTGCCAAGATCACACAGGACTTTAGCGGACGCTGGCACTTCAACACTTCCATCGCGGCCATCATGTCTCTGGTCAATGAGATCGTCGCGGCAGAAGCAGCGATCGACGCAGAGCAGGCTTCTCCCGCAGCAGTGGCGGAGATCATGCGTAATCTGATTCTTCTGCTGGCTCCCTTCGCTCCGTTCTTTGCTGCAGAGATGTGGGAACAGATCGGAGAGGAGGGCGTGGTCTTCCGCACTCCTTGGCCAATCGCCGATGAAGAACTTGCTCGCGAGGACGAGATTGAGATTCCGGTGCAGGTGAACGGCAAGCTTGTGAACGTCGTCAAGGTATCGGCTGACAGCGATCAGGAGGGAATCAAAGCTGCGGCCCTCGCTGATGAGAAGGTGAAGGCGCGTGTGGACGGGAAGAATGTCGTGAAAGTGATCGTGGTTCCCGGCAAGCTCGTGAATCTCGTGGTGAAGTAATGGACCACGAAAGGGGCGAACTTGTCTCCGCTGCCGATGGTTCCGTTCGCGGTACGCAGTCCTTCGTCCGGACGCTGTCGGAGTGCTGGTCTCGGCCTTCTCTCACGGCGTTTGAGGTGCTGTGGCGCTGGACGTATGGTGTGCCGGCGCTAGTGCTGCTGTGGTTCGTAGGCAGACGTGTCCTTCAGCAGAGTTCGCTCAACCTGGCGGTGTTCGATGGGCTGACGGTTACGCGCCCGCTCGATACAGCGCAGACTCTGACGACGGTGATGACGGTTCTGCTACCTGCGATTACCTCCCAACTTCTTTGGGTTGCGCCGGTCCTCATGGTTGCGTGGGTGGTCTGGTCGTCTGTTGGACGGACGTTCGTGCTGCGCCGAGCTTATCCAGAGCTCCATTCGCGCATCGGTACCAGCATTGTGCTTCATTTTCTGCGGGCTATCGCCCTGGCAGCCGCATTTGTCCTGTGGTTTGTCTATTTGCGCTGGGCGGCGGCCACACAGGTAGCGGGTCCGCTGGAGCGCGGTTTGGAACCCAACCTGGTCAGCTACTTCGCTCTGGTCATCGTGGGAACGCTCTTAATCTTTGCGCTTTGGTCGATTCTCAGCTGGTTTCTCAGCATTGCGCCTTTGCTGGCGATGCTGCGAGATCTTGGGATCGCCAAGAGCCTTTCCGCCGCGCTTCGTCTCGGCGAGGTGAAGGGCAAGCTGATTGAGATCAACCTGGTGATGGGGATCGTGAAGATTGCGCTGCTGGTGCTGGCGATGGTCTTTTCGGCGACGCCCGTGCCGTTTGAAAGCGTGGCTACGCCCACATTTCTCCATGTCTGGTGGACGGTCTTTACGTTGCTTTACTTCATCGCTTCCGACTTCTTCCATGTGGCACGCGCGATCGCGTATCTGAAGCTCTGGGGAGCGTACCAGCAGCAGAGCAGCGGCCGTCTATCTGCGGATGATAGGGACGCTGACCAGGCGCCCGTGCGTCCTTCATAGCAGGCCATTTACACTAGGCATGTGGATACTTCAACGATCGTCATCCTGGACTTTGGGTCGCAGTATACCCAACTGATCGCGCGCCGCATTCGCGAGTTCAATGTATTTTCTGTTGTGCTGCCGTGCACGGCTT
>DASTSJ010000389.1:0-3739 GCA_035760765.1 Edaphobacter sp.
TCGGCGCGCTTCCGGTCGAAGAGATTGAGATGCTGCTCCGGGACCGCCGCTCCGATGTTCCACCGAAACAGCGCACCCTGATCGCCCGACTCGCCCAGGGAGCCGCAGGGCGCGCCCTCAGCTTCGACCTCGAGGCCTACACGGTCGCTCGCGCCGACGCCATGCTCCTTCTCCGCCAGGCGACCACGGAACCCGACCACACAGCGCTCTTCAAGATGACTGAATCCTACAGGGCCGGGGCTGAGGGCCAGCAGAAAACGACCGAACTTCTCCGCACCCTCACACTTCTTCTCGAAGACATTCTGCTCATCCAGTCCGGAACGCCCGAACGGGTCCGCAACACCGACCTCCGTGCTGAGCTCGACCGCATCGCTCAGACCGTCTCCTTCAAGTGGATCGAGCAGGCCTCACGCTCCATCGACCAGGTCTGGAGCGGAATGCGCCGCAACCTTCTGCGCTCCCTCTCGCTCGACTCGCTCGCCGGCCAACTAACTGCCAGCGCCCGCTGAAGATTCGATTGTCATCCTGAGCGGAGCACAGCGAAGGCGAAGGATCTGAGGTTCATTTCTCGCGAGCCGCCTTCCTCAACCGGTCACGAATCGCCTCACCAATTCCGCCGACTTCCGGCACCGGACAAACGATCACCGCCGCGCCAGCCTCATCCAGCCACCGCAGCCCGGCAAACAACCTCCTCGCAAGCGTCTCGGCATCGCTCCACAGCCCCCAATCAAAGACCAACTCCGCACCACCTGCGCTCCAACCCTCCGGAAGCATCACTCCAACCGCCGCACCTGAGGCCGAGAGCCGCTCAACCTCCTTCACAACCGCCTGCTCCAGTGGAAGCTCCGCCACCAGAACCAGCCGGGCTCGCGGAGCGTAGTGCCTGATCCCGACCCCGGGGGACGGCAGGCTTTCAGGCGTGCCCTGCAACTCCGCCGGACAAAAGACGGCGACCTTGCCCACACCGAGAACCCGCTCCAGCGCCTCCTTCGAGACTCCCCCCGGTCGGTAGATCAACCATCCTGACATGTCCTCCGCAGGCCCGATCACCGTCGACTCAACCCCCACGCTCGTAGGCCCACCGTCCAGCACAGCATCAATCCGACCATCAAGATCCTCGAGAACATGAGCAGCAGAGGTCGGGCTGGTTCGCCCAAAACGGTTCGCGCTCGGAGCGGCGACAGGAACGCCGGCACGACGAATCAGCTCAAGCGCAACCGGATGCGCCGGCATCCTCACGCCAACCAGCGGTCTACCGGCTGTGACCGAATCCGGAACACTCTGCTGACGCGGCAGCAACAGGGTCAGCGGCCCTGGCCAGAACGCCTCCATCAATCGCTCCGCTTCCGGAGAGACCTCCGCAATGCTGTCCACCATCCCGCGCTCACTGACATGAGCAATCACGGGATCCCACCCTGGCCGCTCCTTCGCGGCGAAGATCTTCGCAACTGCAGCAGGATCAAGCGCATTCGCTCCCAGGCCATAAACCGTCTCCGTCGGGAAGGCGACAGTACCACCGTCGCGCAGAATCTCTGCGGCACGCGCAACTCCCTGCTCGCCCTCCAGGCGCTCTGTTTTTCCACCGGACATATCTCCATCCTATCGTCCGCGTTCTTCCGAAAGCCGCCGTATACTCACACCATGGCGAATGCTGAGATTGAACTCAAGCTCCCCGTCGACGATCCACAGGCCCTGCAGTCACGCCTTCGCGAGCTTGGCTTCCACATGCAGACTCCGCGCACCTTTGAGCACAACACGCTCTACGACACGCCTTCGCGCGAGCTGCGCTCCCGCACCGAAATCCTTCGGATACGCCAGTACGGCGACACCTACACCGTGACCCACAAGCGCCTCGCCGACCCTCAGAGTATGCCAAGCTCTTCACGGTACAAGGTCCGAATCGAGACCGAGACAACGCTCGGCGATGGACAGGCACTCGCCTCTATCTTTGAACACCTTGGGTACCAGCCGGTCTTCACCTATGAGAAGTACCGCACCGAGTGGGCGGATCTTTCGGAACCGTCAGGCCACGTCGTCGTGGACGAGACCCCCATCGGAACCTATGCAGAGATTGAAGGACCCACAGAATGGATTGACCGCACACTGACCTCTCTCCGCATCGATCCCGCAACCTGCATCACCGACAGCTACGGAACGCTCTTTCTCAACTGGAAGCAGCGAACCGGAAGCCCGACAGAGAATCTCACGTTTGCCGAAATTCCAGCCCATGCACTGGCTGCCCGCTAAAGCTCAAGATTCTTTTTGCCGATACAGCCTCTGAAATTCAATTTTCGGAGGCACTCCCTTGTCACTCTCTCGACGTTTTCTCTGCTCGCTCTTTCTTCTCGCCCTGCTTGCAGGTGGCTCCGCCGATGCTGTGGCTGCGGGACGCAGGACCGTGGTCAGCAAAGTTGCTCCTGTCTATCCCGAGATCGCGCGCCGCATGCATGTTGGCGGCGTCGTTGTGCTTCAGTTGACGGTGGCTCCTGACGGCTCTGTGACTGACGCCAAGGTGGAATCCGGCCACGCCTTGCTGGGCAGCGCTGCGCAGGAGGCCGTTCGTCGCTGGCGCTTTGAGCCCGCCGCCGATACCACCAACATGACGGTCGACGTCAACTTCGCTGCCCAATAAGCAATCTTCTGAAGCCGGCGGACAACCACAATCTGAAATCAACTCTGCGACGGGACGACTCATGAAACTCGAACAGAAACTCGGCCTGGCGACGGGCGCTCTGATCTTCGCCATGCTCCTAAGCGCCTTTACGGCAACGATGCGGATTCAGGAGGCAAATCGCCTCGCCGCCAGTGCCACAACGCAGCACATCCCTATTAATGCAGCAACACGCGACCTGCGGCTGCAGATGCTCTACAGCATCCATGCGCTGGAGTCATACATGCTGTTTGGCATCGACCCAACTTCCTCCGCTACATTCCGTCACGCCCGCCAGCAGTATCTGTCGCAGGCGGATGACTCGATGGCAAAGCTCACGAAGTATGCCGAAACCAACAATCTTGGCTACGACACCACGCGCATTCACGAGATCGCGACAGGGCTCAATTCCCTGAAATCACTGGAAGAGAAGGTCGAGCAGCTCAACGAGAGCAAGACCTCGCAGGGTACGGCACAGGCCTACGATATCTTCCAGAACCAGGTCCTCCCGCTGGAAAAGTCCATGTTCTCGATGACAGGCGACCTTGGCGACTCGCAGATGACGCAGGCCGATATGGAGATCGCGCAGTTGCAGCACGCGAACAGCTCTACCCTGTGGACCCTATGGATCGCGACCATTATCGGCGCCATAGTGGGGGGCTGCATCTCGTTCCTGCTCTCGCGTCGGATTACTCGATCCATCGACCTCGTCGCGGAGCGAGCGGATGCAATCGCAGGCGGCGACCTGACCGGCGACGACCTGAGTCATCTTTACGGCAGCGACCAAATCGGCACGCTCGCACGGGCCATGCAGAAGATGCAATCCAACCTCAGCTCCATCATCGGGACGGTAGTTGAGACGGCAGGCACACTGACGGGAAGCACAGCCTCCATGCGCTCCGCCTCCGATCAGATTCACCGACGCATCGATCAGCAGAGCCAGCAGACACAACAGGCTGCAACGGCCATGCAGGAGATGTCCGCCTCCATCGCTGAGGTCTCGCGTCACACGCAGTCCGCTGCTGAGACAGCCCGCAACGCTGCCCAGACAGCCCGCGACGGCGGAGACATCGTCAAGCAGGTGCTCGG
>DASTSJ010000390.1:0-3115 GCA_035760765.1 Edaphobacter sp.
GGGAGCAGGGCTGCCAATCCTGCTCGATGGCCGCCGACACCATCAACGCCAATTTTGTCCATCTGAACGCCCGTGACATTGCGCTGGCTGCCGTCTCACGCGCGCCGCTCGCGAAGATTGAGGCCTTCCGCAAGCGCATGGGATGGAGCTTCCCCTGGTACTCGGCGTTCGCGAGCGACTTCAACCAGGACTTTCGCGTCTCGTTTACCCCGGAGGAGCGCGCCGGAAAGGGCTACTACAACTTCGGGACGGGTCAGCACCCGAGCGAAGAGGCGCCAGGCGTGAGCGCGTTCTACAAAAACGCGGCGGGTGATGTCTTCCACACCTACTCGAGCTACGCGCGTGGAGTGGAAGGCTTGTTGGGTGTCTATTCGCTCATCGACCTTGCTCCCAATGGACGGAACGAGGACGCGTTGGCCTACCCGATGGCCTGGGTCCGTCATCACGACCGCTACCAGACCGCATAAGTCACCCAATTTCAGCCAAAAATAGAGGACGCTATGAGCACAGCAATCATGGATCACGAGGTCGTATCGAGCGCGAAGTGGATTGAGGCGCGAAAGGAGCTACTTAAGAAGGAGAAGGAGCTGACGCGTCAGAAGGAAGAGGTCAGCAGGCTGCGCCGCGAGCTGCCGTGGGAGAAGGTCGAGAAGACCTACGTCTTCGATGGACCTCGGGGCAAAGAGACTCTGTCGGACCTGTTCGGAACGAACAGCCAACTCATCATCTACCACTTCATGTTCGGTCCGGAGTGGAGCGAGGGATGTCCCTTCTGCTCGTTTCTTGCCGATGGAATAGACGCGGCGGAGATCCACCTGAGGAACCACGATGTAACCCTGCTTGCGGTCTCACGCACGCCGTATGCGAAGATTGCGGCCTTCAAGGAGCGCATGGGGTGGAAGTTCAAGTGGGTCTCGTCGCTGGGGAGCGACTTCAACTTCGACTACCACGTCTCGTTCCAAAAGCCCGGGCAAGAGGGTTCGAAGGAGCATGCCCGGGCAGAGGGTCAGATCGACTACAACTACGGAACCATGCCGTTCTTCAGCGAGGAGATGCCGGGCACCAGCGTCTTCTACAAGGATGAGAATGGGGACATCTTCCACACGTATTCAAGCTATGCCCGTGGCGGCGAGGCGCAGCTGATCGCTTACAGCTACCTTGACCTGACCCCGAAGGGTCGTAATGAGACAGGCGCCCGTCGTGACCTGACGGGATGGGTGAAGCACCACGACAAGTACGAGACTCCTGCCGCTGGTAGCTGCTGCGGAGGGCACTAATGGGAACCAGAAGCTGCTGCGCTGTACCCGGGCGGAGCAGCTTTCCTGCAGGTTCGAAGGCTCGACGGGCCAAAGATGCGGGCGAGTGGGGAGCTCCGGCACTCGTCCTCTTTCTCCTGCCCAAGTGCCCCATGTGTGTTGCGGCGTATGTGGCGACGTTTACGGGGATTGGGTTGAGTATCGAAGCTGCGACGTGGCTGCGGAATTCCATGCTCGCAGTCTGTGTCCTCGCCGTCGTTCTTCTGAGCGCACGGATGTTGCGCCGTTATCTCGTACAAGGATGAAATCTTCCTGATCTGTTCGACTGCGGGGAACCAGTGGGTTCAGATATGCTGGGTTACATTCCCATGCCAACTATCTCGAAGCGAAAGATGATTTTTCTGTCCGCCTTGGTGTTCACATTCCTTTGCAAAGGGGCGAGAGCTCAGGATGCCCTCGTGACCTTCTACACGCATGGCTCAATGTGGAGGGCAAATTCCGTCGGGAATAAACATGATTTCTACAGAGGGAATGTCTTCGATGGATCGCAACGATTATTTGCATTCGGAGATACTTTCTACGTCCAAAGCAACCGATACATCACTCTTCGGTTCGCTGCGGGACCTCATACGTTTGGTGCAAGTTCTGCAAAGCGCCCCCAAAAACGGGAGACTCTTAATCTCGATCTGAAAGCGGGGGAGCGATACTTCGTTCGGGTTCAGGGCGAGACGCTCATGCTAAGTCTTCAGCATGGAAGACTCGACCTCGTTTCTTGTTCGGAAGCGCAGTCAGAACTGGCTCATGCGAAGCCTCTCAATGACGGAGCCCTCTCGGATGAATTGCTTTCGAAACGAGCGGAGCTGGTCGTCGACGAGGCGGATCCGCCTTCGTGCCGTTGATGGCTTGAGCATGACTGACTTCAAGGTGTCATCCTGAGCGCAACTTCTCGCGTTCTATCGCGAGGAGCGGAGTCGAAGGATCTGCGGTCCGCTGTCTCAGCGAAGAACTCAAACCGCAGATCCTTCGACTCGCTACGCTCGCTCAGGATGACACTGTGTGAGGAGTTCAAGAAGTCGATTTTCGAATCGACTTGAACTTTCTATGCCACTGGTTAGAGCGTCGCTCTCATCTTCAGCGGATTCGTGGCCGACCGTTACCGCAGCATGGCAGTCGTTGCTGCCGTCTCTGCTGCCTTCAAGTAATTTCCATACCCGACGATCACGGTGGAGCCGATCAGCAGCAGCAAACCGAGCGTTACAAGAACCTTGGTGCGCGTGCTGGTTCCACGCCACTCCTTCAGCGCCAGTCCCCACAGTGTGGCGAAGATGATGATCGAGGCCATGTGGAGCGTCCACGACGAGAAGTCGTACTTGCCCATCTTGGTCTGGCCCATCGAATAGAAGAAGAACTGGAAGTACCAGATGACGCCCGCCATCGCGGCGAAGAGGTAGTTGAAGACCAGGGTCTTCGGGGAGAGACGATCGTACGTGGAAGGATCGAGCGGGTCGAAGTCGACCATCGTGTGGCCGGAGGAGTGGCTGGCGCGCATGGGGTTCATACCGGGTTCGCCAGCGAACTGCTTGACCGAGGAGTTCTTGATGATGAGGACCACGGACCAGACGAAGTTGGTGAGGAAGCCACCCCAGAGGACGACGATCAGGACCGGCAGGTTCTGCCAGAGGTCGAGCCGGTTGTGCTGCAGTAGCTGCTGCTTGGCGACGACTGCGATGGGGGCTCCTGCCTTGAGGCCGAAGGCGAAGAAGGAGCTCATGATTCCGGCGAAAATGGCGACTGCGAGGCCCTTCCCGAAGCTGTAGTCGGTCTCACCGGCCTCTGCCTTCTCTTCCGGGGTAATCTCG
>DASTSJ010000391.1:0-5588 GCA_035760765.1 Edaphobacter sp.
GATAACGTCTACAGTTTCGTGGGCGTCAGAGTCGTTCTATCGGCTGCGGCTGGAGGACAGGAAGGCTGTTTACCTCACGCGCAATCAGGACGGGCTTCACGGGGATGGTGTGGGCGATGACACTGATGCGATTCAGCAGGCCATTAACAAGGTGCAGGAGACGACCGGCCAGGGGATTGTCTTTCTGCCGGAGGGACGCTACAGGATCTCGAAGACGATCTTCCTCTGGCCCGGCGTACGCCTCATAGGCTGGGGCGCGCATCGGCCTGCTCTCGTGCTCGGCAAGAGTACACCGGGTTATCAGCAGGGGATGGGTTACATGCTGATGTTTACAGGCAATCGTCCGCGCTCGGACGCTGCACCCATCCGCCAGGGCCGTCCGCAGTCTCCGGTGCCCGGAGTGGTGCCGCTAAATCCATCCATCCCTGATGCAAACCCGGGAACGTTCTACTCTGCGATTAGCAATATCGACTTCGACATCGAAGAGGGAAATCCTGCAGCGGTGGGTGTTCGCTTTCACGCGGCGCAGCACTGCTATCTGGCTCACATCGACTTCCACATTGGCTCCGGTCTCGCGGGAATTCACGATGCCGGTAACGAGGCCGAGGATCTTCACTTCTACGGCGGGCAGTACGGCATCATGACCCGCAAGCCGTCTCCGGGATGGCAGTTCACGCTCCTCGATTCGATCTTCGAGGGCCAGAGCAAGGCTGCGATTAAGGAACACGAGGCCGGCCTCACGCTGATCCGCGCGCAAATCAGCAAGACTCCCACCGCGATCTCCATCGACCCAACGTATGCAGAAGAGCTTTGGGTCAAGGATTCGCGCTTTGAAGACCTCACCGGCCCTGCAGTGATCGTCGGCAACGACCGCGGCCTGCGCACCGAGATCAACCTTGAAGACGTCGTATGCCGACACGTCCCCACGCTTGCGAGGTTCCGGGAGAGCGGCAATACGCTCCCGGGACGAGGCGAGATATATCGGGTCAACGCGATGACGCACGGGCTTACCTTCGCGTCGCCAACCTCTGCGGGCGAGGTGAAGACGCATTACGATGCGAGCTCGCTTACCTCTATGCCAACGCCTGTAGCTTCTGATATTCCGAAGCTGCCCCCACAGGAGAACTGGGTCAATCTGCAGACACTCGGCGCGAAGGGTGATGGCACGACAGACGATACTGCCGCGATTCGTCAAGCGATCGCATCGCATCGCGCCATCTATATTCCTTCGGGCCGCTATGTCGTAACCGACACGATTACGCTTCGTCCCGATACAGTGTTGATCGGGTTGAATCCATCGACGACGCAGTTGGATATTCCGGACTTTACGCCCGCCTTTCAGGGGCCGGGCTCGCCGAAACCACTGCTCGAGGCGCCGAAGGGTGGGACCAACATCGTGACCGGGATCGGGCTCTACACCAACGGGATCAACAGCCGCGCCGTAGGAGCCAAGTGGATGGCGGGCAAGGATTCGCTGATGGATGATGTCCGCTTTCTCGGCGGCCACGGCACCTTCGTCCCCGGCATGTCGCCGATCTACAACAACACCCATACTGCGGATACTGACATCAAGCGCCGCTGGGACAGCCAGTATCCGAGTTTGTGGGTGACGGACGGCGGCGGAGGGACGTTCGCCAATATCTGGACGCCGAGCACCTTCGCGCAGGCGGGAATGATGATCTCGAACACGACGACCGAGGGTCGCGTATATGAGCTATCGAGCGAGCACCACGTTCGCAACGAGGTAAAGATCGACCACGCCTCCAACTGGAAGATATACGCTCTGCAGACCGAAGAGGAGCGCGGCGAAGGGTCGTTCTGCCTGCCGCTGTCGATTGAGAACTCCAGCAACATCACGGTCGCGAACTATCACAGCTATCGGGTCGTCAGCAGCTATCAGCCTTTTCTGAACGCGATCCATGTGGCGAACTCGCATGATATTCGCCTGCGCAATATTCATGTGTACGGCGACAACAAGGTTTCGTTCGACAACTCGGTAGTTGTCGAGGACGGCAAGCCGGAGCTGGTCCGCAACCGTGAGTTCGCGTGGATGACGATCGATACGGCGAAGTCGGACCACGAGGCCACTGCAGTGAAGCCTTCGACCGTCCTCGCCGACGGAGCGAAGGTGAAGCGTCTTACTGGAGGTTTCTACAACATCTCCGGCGCTGCGGTCGATCCTGCAGGGCAGCTCTACTTCGTCGACGCACACTGGAAGCGCATCTATCGCTGGTCGCCGGAGCAGAATCGTGCAGAGATTGTTCGGGACAGTCCGCTCGATCCGGTGCAGCTTGTCTTCGACAAGGCCGGAGATCTGATGGTGGTGTCGTACGACGGGGACGGAACGGTGTACAGCTTCCGTCCCGACGCGCTGAATGATGAGATAACTCTGCTGCGACCGGAGAAGGCTGCAGCACGAGAGTCTGCGACGCCTGTGCTGCCGGAGAACTACTGGCGGAACGAGAACGACTTTGTGAAGGCGGTCCCTGTTGCCAAACCGTATCAGTATGTCTCGCCGGACGGTTCCACCTTCATCCCGGCGGGAGAAGACTTTGTTACGGGTGCTCTTTACTACGGGACCAAGATGGCTGACGTGTTGCGCGCCTTCGGGCTGGGAAGAGCGGAGCCGGGCAAGCTCTTCTACGTTAGTGACGAGAGCTATCAGAAGACCTACGCTGGAGAGGTCGGCGCGGACGGCACGCTCAAGAACCTGAAGCTCTTCGCCGAGAACGGCGGCGAGAGCGTGACGCAGGATACGAACGGGAACGTCTACATCGCGGCAGGTCAGGTTTACGTCTACAGCCCGTCAGGTGAGCTGATCGATACGATCAAGGTTCCGGAGCGGCCGATCGATCTCGTCTTCGGGGGCAAGGACGGGAAGACGCTATTCATCCTGGCTCGGACGTCACTCTATAGCGTGCAGGTGAAGGGGTAGGCCCCCACACCTCTTTTTGTGCAAAGTCTTGGAAGTAAATGACTTAGGCTCGGACTGACAAGGCAAAGTATTCAAAACAAATGGGATATCGGCAAAGTATTGCAAATAAACGATTTGTGGAATTCAGGGAAGTGCGATTGTTTACTTCTCTTTTCATTTTATTGGATCGAGGGTGGTAAATCGGCAGCTTGCAGGCGCTTTCGTTTGTTTGATTTGCAGCAGATCGGGGCTTGACAGGTTTTCCTGCGCGTCGAGGTTGTGGAATTCAGGGCCGGACGGAGCCCCGGGCCTCAAGCTGGGTCGAGTTTCGCTCGACTACCCACCTTAGCGCCGATGAGGCCGTCGCGAAGATGGGGCACCCGATTTGTGGGAACGCACAGCGCGATGGCGCAGCGGAGGGAACCGCAGATCCCTCGACTTCGCTGCGGTTCGCTCAGGATGACACTTCTTTAACTTCCTACATTCAGGGGTTCGTGGAATGAAGGCTAGTGGGTTGATGCGGTGATAAGGACCAGGGCGTTTGGTTCCAGGCTGAGCGTTAGCTGGTGGTTTTTCAGGTGGGTTTGCTCGGGGGCGGGGAGTTGGGTTGCCTTGTTGAGTTGCTCGACCTGCTTCGGGGTTGGATAGTCGGGCTTGCCGATCTTTGCGTACTCGGGGAGGACGTTCCCGTGCTCGTTGTCGACTCGCTCGACCGATACGGCTGCGTCTGCAGGGATGCCCTGAAGGTCGAGGGTGATGGTGCGGGTCTTGCCGTTGCGGAGCGACTCGGGATCGGGGTCGACGAGGTTCCAGACGGCGATCTTAAGTTGGCCGTCTGCTGATTTGGTGACGATGATGTCCTGTGCCGGATTGGCGATGCGGCGATTGCCGAGCTGGTGGAGCAGCGCGAAGTCGTAGTAGCTGGGCTTGTTGATGCCGAACTCGGCGCGCAGGCCGAACTGCCCGATGAATGGTCTGGGGCCGGGGCCGCCCTCTTCGAACACGTCGGAGAAGGTCCAGAAGGACATCATGTAGACTGTGCCATCGCACTGGCGAATGGTGTTGGCGAGCGCCGGCCCTACGTAGGTGGTGTCGCGTGACTGGTTCTCGCCGGGCACGTTCCACTCGGTCCAGAAGAGAGGAAGGTTCGGCTTGCCTGCGGCCTTCATCTGGTTCCGGACCTTGGCGATGGCGCGGCAGACGCGCTGATCCATGGGTAGATCTTTTGGAACGGTGGGGTCGTCGGGGAACATGTTTTCGACCGTGTCGTCGGCGTAGCCGTGGCTCGAGACGAAGTCCACGGGGATGTTGTTTTCAGTCGTGTGCTTGAGGAAGGCGGGGACCCATTGCGCCGCAGCGGTTGCGGGGCCGCCGACGCGCAGACGCGGGCTTACTGATTTGAGGTCGCGTGCGGTGTGGTCGTAGAGCTCGAAGTAGCTTCGCTGACGCGGGATGCCGTTCCAGAAGTCGATGTTGGGCTCGTTCCAGACCTCGAAGTACCACTGCGAGACCTCGTCGATGCCGTAACGGTCGACGAGGTTTTTGGCAAAGGCGGTGATGAGGCCATCCCACTTCTCCATGGATTTAGGCGGAGAGACGTTCTGCTTGTACCAGAAGGGATGAAGGGCGTCGGGGTTGAAGGCGAGCTTCTTCGGCATGAAGCTGATCTCGACGACAGGCCGCACGCCGTTGGCGAGCAGGTTGTCGTAGATCTGGTTGACGTAGGCGAAGTTGTAGACGGGATTGCCGTGCTCGTCTTCGTTGTAGACGCCGAGCTCATCGTGCAGGATGGCGTGGAAACGCACGTAGCGGAAGTCGGTGACCTGCTTCACGGCTTTGAGGTCGTTGAGATAGCTCTGGCGCAGGACGAGAGCGGCGCGGCCGGAGCCGAACATCTCCTCCCAGAAGTGAGGGAAGGGAGTGGTCGGGGCGTTTGCGTTGATCTGGATGGTCTGCTGGGCGGATAGGGGAGCTGCGCAGACCAGGAGCAGCATCAATGCAGAGCGTAAGGTCTGGAGAGCAGTCCGGTTCATTGCGGTCCTTGCAGATGATTTCGGATGAGTACGTTTAGCCCATTGTCTTTCGGATGGATCGATGGCGACGCGATCGAAATACAGGGATTCTTCACCTTCGGCTCAGAATGACGGTTGGTTGGTGGATAAGGAAGGGGAGGAGACTGAAAGTACTCCTCCCCTTGGGGGATCTGGCTTGCTCTAGAAGCTCAGGCGCGCCTGGAACTCGATGGTTCGAGCTCCAAGTGCGCCGCTGGATTGGCCGAAAGTAGTGCTCGTAATTTGAGTATTGGAATCGCCGGTGTTGAATGGCGTCAGGTTTGTCTGGTTGAAGATGTTGAAGAACATGGCGCGCACGGTGAGGCCTGCGTTCTCGCCAAGAATGGTGCTGTGCGGGATGCCGAAGGTCTTCTGGGCATCCATGTCGGTATCGAAGTAGTTAGGACCGTGAAGGCTGTTGCGTCCTACGCCCGGGGGCGGAGGTGCTCCGTTGCTGGAGTAGGCGGGTACGGCGAAGTAGGCGAGACCGCCATTAGGGAACTGCCCGCCTGTGCGCTTGAAGGTATCGTTGCTGGTGTCGCCGGTGCCGCGAGCTATCTGGGCTCCGGGACGCAGATTGCAGTATCCGCTGCCGACGTAGACGACGTTGCATCCGGTGTTGG
>DASTSJ010000392.1:0-4329 GCA_035760765.1 Edaphobacter sp.
AACGCTGCAGAAGTAAAAACAAATGTTTTATCAGGCCTGACCGTTGCGCTGGCCCTTGTGCCTGAAGCGATCGCCTTCGCATTAGTAGCGCACGTCAATCCGCTGGTCGGTCTTTACGCCGCCTTCATCATGTGCTTCATCACTGCCGCGTTCGGCGGCAGGCCTGGTATGATCTCCGGCGCGACGGGTTCGACAGCCGTGGTGATGGTCGCTCTGGTTGTGCAGCATGGGGTGGAGTACCTCTTCGCAACCGTGGTGCTGATGGGAATACTGCAGATCATCTTCGGCCTGCTGCGGTTGGGCAAGTTTGTTCGGATGGTCCCGCACCCTGTGATGCTGGGCTTTGTGAATGGCCTCGCCATTGTGATCGCTCTCGCTCAGTTAAGCCATTTCAAGATCAGGGATGCTGCTGGAGCAGAGCACTGGATTCATGGACAGCAACTGTGGGTGATGGTGGGGCTGATCGTCGTGACGATGCTGATCATCTACCTGTTTCCGAAGCTGACGACGGCCATACCTTCTTCGCTGGTAGCTATCATCGTTGTTGCCCTGGGCGCCACGTTTGCGGGGATTCATACGAAGACGGTCGGCGACATGGCATCGATTCGCGGCGGGTTTCCGAAGTTTCACCTTGCGGCTATTCCTTATGACTTTGCCACGCTGAAGATCATTCTTCCGTATGCCTTCATCCTTGCCGGCGTGGGATTGATCGAAACCCTGCTGACCCTGAACCTGGTCGACGACATCACTGACACCCGCGGCCGGCCGAATCGTGAGTGCCTGGCGCAGGGCGCTGGCAATATTCTTTCAGGCTTGTTTGGCGGCATGGGAGGCTGCGCCATGATCGGTCAGACGATGATCAACATCAGCTCTGGCGCACGCCGCAGGCTCTCCGGAATCGCCGCAGGCCTTTGCCTGCTGAGCTTCGTCCTGTTTGCTTCTTCGCTGATCGAGCGGATTCCGGTGGCGGCTCTTGTTGGAGTGATGTTCGTCGTCTCCGAGAAGACGTTCGAGTGGGGATCCCTGAAGGTCTTCGGCAAGGTCCCCAGGCACGATGCTTTCGTGATCGTAGCTGTTACGCTGGTTACGGTTTTTACGGATCTTGCGACGGCGGTTGTGCTGGGCATCCTGATTGCGGCACTCGTCTTCGCTTGGGAACATGCCAAGCAGATTGCCGTGAAGACGCGCATGGATGAGCAGGGCAGGAAGATATACGAACTGTCCGGTACTGTCTTCTTCGCGTCGACTGCGCAGTTTGCGACGCTGTTCTCTCCGAAGGACGATCCGGAGGACGTGATTATTGAGTTTCGCCACGCGCGGGTGATGGATCATTCGGCTCTGGAGGCGATTGACGGGCTGGCCGAGAAGTACGAAGAGGCAGGGAAGAGGCTGCATCTCCGGCACCTGAGCCCTGACTGCTATGAGCTGCTGCAGCGGGCAAAGTCGATGGTGGAGGTCAACCTTATGGAAGACCCGCACTACCACGTGGCGGACGATAAGTTGGGCTGAACGGATGCGGGAGAGCACTCGCTCTCCCGCCGTCAGCGCAGTTGAAGCATAACGGCGGTGTGTGCCGGCACTATAAGTATCTGACCGTTTTCACCCTTCGCGAGCTTTACCCCGTTGCCTCCGTGCGAGATGCGGGTCTCAGGCTGATCGAGCGATTTCCCGCTCATCACGTCGATCACCTCTGCAGGCGGAACAGAGATGGTGAGATCCTTCGAAGCATCCTTGTTGAGGATCGCGATCAAAACTTTGCCGCCGGTCTGCCGCGCCGCGTAAGCGGTCGCGTTTACATCGCCAGGGTTGAAGTCCAGCGGAAGCATGGCAGCACCGGCGAAGCGTGCGGCGAACTTCATGCCGTACCCGACGGGCTCCAGCAGATATTTGCTACTCAACTTGCCGTTCACTCCGCTTCCGGCGAGGGTGCCTTCGTTGGCGATCGGTGTGTAGAAGGGCTTAGGGTGGGGAGCGTTGGGATCTTTCATGAGCTGTTCGCCGCGCAGGAACCCGCCAACCGAGACTGCCTGGGCGTGTCCGCTGCCGCCGTGCAGGTTCACTCCGCTATAGCCGAGCGACATCAGCTCGAAGAGGTAATCCGCGCCCCAGAGCGCCGCGGCATAGACGTCGCTCAGGCCCGGCTTGCCGCCCTGATAGACGGTGTTGCCTTCGGTCATGCGGAAGGGAACACCCATCTTGGTCGCCGCCTCGCGAGCAAGCGCGGCCTTCTTTGCGACCGCAGGAGCCGGTTGCATTAGCCGTTCGATATTCACCTTGGGATTGGCTGGCGGCCCGCCCCAGTAGTAGTGGTGGGAGAGCGTGATGACGTTCGGCCGTTCCGGCAACGACTGCCACTGCTCAGCGATCTTCGGCAGCCACGAGACGTCCGAAGCAACGTCGGGCATTCCGAATTTGGCCCCTGGGACGGCCTTTTGAACGGCGAGCGCGAGCGGCACCCACTCCTTGAGGTACGCATCTACTCCCCATGTCTTGGCGTCGCGCAGGTGGCGGTTGAACATGTCAACTTCATTGCCGAGCTGGAAGTACTGAAGGCGCGCGCCGAGTGTCTGGGCGACGAACTGCGCCTCGGGGATATCGGCCTCTGCGCTTCCATAGCCGAGGTTCAGGCCGTAGATGCAGGTCCATCCTGTGGCTCGAAGGAAGCCGTCGAGGTTGCGAATGGCCTCGGGCGTAATGGCGAAGATCGTTGTCGGCGGAGGCTCTCCGTTGTTGGCCTTGGCCCCGCTGCGCACAGGGGGCTGGCTGCCTGGCGTCGCCTTCCACCAGCCGAACTCACTCGTGTTTCCGCCCAGACGAAGAACGCCGCGAGGGCTTATGGACTTGAACTGCGCGATGAGGCTGGTGTTCTTCGGCGAAAAGAAGCTGGGGTCTTCGAGCTGCATGGCCTCGTAGGAGAGGCCGATGAAGTCCATCGGGATGACAACCGTCGGAGCGCCGGAGCCCAGCTTCAGTGTCGCTCTGGAGGCCTGCGCGAACAAAGAGTCCGGGCGGAGCGAAACGGCGGCGAGAGCGAGCGATGTATTTCGAAGGAAGCGTCTGCGCGAAGAAAGAAGGGTAGTCATCGAAGATGACTATACCAGTCGAACGTAGACCTATCGCAGCCTCAGGCTGGTGTGTGCAGGCGGTTAGATCGTGTTGAGAGCCGCGAGAACTTCGGCGGGCTCAGGGCGAACACGGAAGTCTGCATGCGCCTCCGCGAAGGTGATCGTGTTTTCGCGGTTCACGACGAAGGTGGCAGGCAGAGGCAGGCGCCAGCTCTCCTCGGTGGCGTTGGTGTAGTTCAGCCCGGCGTTGTTGTAGGGGATGTTCACAAGGATGGACTGGAAGTAGCGGCGGTGCTCGGGAGTGATGGTGTAGGCGATCCCGAACTGCTCCGCGATAGCGCAGCCCGCGTCGGTCAGTAAAGGGAAGGGGAGCCCGTGCTGATCGAGCATGAAGGCGTTCTGCCGGGGCGCCTGCGGGGAGATCGCTACGAACAGGGCACCTCGCCTGCGTACTTCGTCCCCGAGTTCGCGCCACGTCTCAAGTTCGGTCACGCAGTACGGACACCAGCGACCGCGGAAGAACTTGAGGATGACGGGACCCAATGCCACCAGGTCGGCCGAGTGAACCAGCTTTCCGGTGCGGGCGTCGGGCAGGGAGAACGAGGGAGCAGGTGAGCCGGGTTGCAGGATGCGGTCTTCAATGCCGGTGGCGAAGAGCTCGGCTACAGTCTTCTCTGAGAAGGCAAGGCGTTCCGGCTGAACGAGCGCACGGGTGTTCTGGGTGATGCGATCAAGCTGGTCCTGGAGCGAGGTGTTCGATGAAACGGCCACCTTCACATTATCGCAGCCGAAGCTGTCGAAGAATGGCAGGAGACGGCGGTTTTTGCCAATTCTGGCGCTGCGGTTGTCTTCCAGGGCGGGGCGAGCGATGCTGAACCGCCTGGCAGAGCTTTCAGGAGAGAAGTGAGTCGCGCGAAGGCTCGGTCGCGCGCGGTTTTGTTCGCCGGGTTGGTATTTGCAGGATCTTCGCCTGCGCGCATGAAGCCATGGCCCGCGCCGTCATAGGTCACGTGCTCAAACTTCTTTCCTGCGGCCTTCATTCCGGAGATGGTGGCGGGCAGCGTTGCTCCGATGCGAGCGTCGTTGCCCGCGTAGAAGCCGTAGACGGGAGCCGTGATGGTCGAGAACTCCGCTGGTGGAGGACCGTAGAAGACGAAGGCTGCAGCCAGATCTTTGCGATGCGCTGCGAAGGCGAACGATTTGCCGCCGCCCCAGCAGAAGCCAACGGTAACGATGGTTCCGTCTGAGGCAGGGAGGTGCTCGC
>DASTSJ010000393.1:0-3876 GCA_035760765.1 Edaphobacter sp.
CGCACCGGCACGGCGCACAGTGGTCTGCGAGCCCAACGCGTACTGACCGGGGGTGACCCCCAGAATCCGCTTGAACTTCCGGGTGAAGTGGCTTTGATCGGTGAAGCCCGCCAGGCCTGCGATGTCGACCAGCGGAGTTCCCGACCGCAACAGGTCGGTCGCCAGCTCAATGCGAAGCTGCGTGAGGTAGGCGTGCGGCGTCAGGCCCATCAGGTCCCGGAACATACGCAGAAAATGCGATGTGCTGTAGGGAGAGAGACTAGCCAGTTCGCCCAGAGTCAGGTTCCTGGCGCAATTTGCTTCCATGTACTCCAGCGCCCCCCGGATCGCGGTCCTGTCCGGCTTCGGCTGGACCGGCTGCGTCGGGGCTTCCGCATATCTGTCAGCCAGTCGCGAAAAGATGGAGACAAAGGCGGTCTCAAACATTAAGCGATCTCCATCGCCCTCCATCTCATGATGGAGCTGAAGCAATGTCGAAGCCAGTTCCCTGTCCTGCACAAAGGGCTGCCGAAATCTCAGCTTCTGCATCGCAGGCAGAGGAATCGATTGGAAGAATGCGTCGTCAAAATAGAACATCCGGAAGCTCCACCCGGATGTACCGGCGGGGGCAGGCGCATGAATCTCTCCCGGATTCAGCAGCAGGACCGTCCCCGCCGCAAGCACATGGTTGCCTCTCCGGCAGTAGGAGCTCATCGCACCGCGGTCGACGACCCCAATCGCCGTCACTCGATGGAAGTGCCGGGCAAACTCATAATTTTTGTAGGAGCCGTCCAGAAGTTCAACACCATGGACGCTGGCGTGACGCCATATCCTGGAACGTTCTTCAGTTCCCAGCGGCCGCTCTCGATGGTCTTCCTCGATGTCTGATTCTAAAGAGCTTAGAACCTGAGGTGCGGCGCTGGGTAAGGGAGACGCATCGCCTTCCTGTAACTCGCCAGCCATGGCTTAAGGATACCAGTTTTCACCTCCGCTTGCCGCAGAGCGATTTCGTACAAGACCCGCAAGCCCCTCAAGAACCACAATCTACTCGTGAGCACCCGATTATCCCGTCTCCTGTTACCCCTTGGACTCGCCCTGCTGGCGTTTCCATCGGCCCAGGCCCAGCATGCCCCCGCCTCATCGTCCGCTCCATGGCAGCCCGAACACAACCTCTTCGGCAAGCAGCCAACGCCGCTCTACCGTCACGAAGCCACCCTTACCGACGATCAGATTTATACGCTCGGCCAGTTGATCGACATTGCGGAGGCTAACAACCCCGCAACCCAAGCCGCATGGGATCGGGCCCGCATCGCTGCCGCTTCACTGGGAATCGCAAAAAGCGAGCTCTACCCCACCATCATCGCAGCGGCCGCGGGTCGAGCATTTCTGAATCCTCCGCTCCTCTACAGCACCTTCGTCCTGCAGGACATCGGAGCCTTCGAGACTGCTCTCAAGCTCGACTACACCCTGGTGGACTTCGGAGCCCGCCGGGACGAGATCGACGCTGCCCGGGCACGCCTGCTCGCCTCCAACCTTACCTTCAACAATCAGCACCTCATCCTCATTCAGCAGGTCTCCTCGGCCTACTACAACCTGCTGAATGCGATCGGCCTGCGTGAGGCCGCCGAGGTCAACCTTCACGACGCCCAGGTGGTGGAAGATGCCGTTCGTGATCGGAAGGCCAATGGGCTGGCCACTCTTCCAGATCTGCTTGAGGCCAGGGCCGCCACGGCAAAGGCCGACTATGAACTGCAGAGTGCCTTGGGAGCCGAACAGACCGCCTTCGGTGATCTCGCCACCGTCATGACCGCCTCGCCGACCAAGCCCTTCAAAGTGCAGGAGCTTCGCGACCTCATCATTCCCGATACCCTCGACCAGACGGTGGAAGACGCGATTGAAGGCGCCTATCAGACACGCCCCGATCTGCTGGCCGATATCGAGCGCGTGAAGGCAGCCGACGCCGAAGTAAAGTACGCCCGCTCGGCCTACTACCCCAAGCTCGACTTTGAAGGCTCCAAGGGCTGGCTGCGTGCATGGGGCCAGCAGGAGAAGTTCAACGGCACCTACGGCAAGACCTACACCTACGACGCCAGACTTAGCCTCACCTGGACGGTCTTCGACGGCTTCCGCCGCGAGAGCCGACTGGCCAGAGCCAAGGCTGAACGCGACGCCGCCGAGCACGAGGTCCGCGAGCGCGAAGACCTGATCGCCGACCATGTCTGGGGCGACTACGCCAATGCCGTCACCGCGCTTCAGCAGCGAAAGGCAGCAACCTCGCTGCTCAGTGCCTCCGACGAGTCGTACTCCGCTGCAGTCGAGTCCTACAAGGACGGCGTCCGCAACATCCTTGACGTCCTCTCCGCCGAGCGCGACCTCGCCCACGCGCGCGCGGTCGACGTTACCGCGCGCACGCAAGTCCTTCAGAGCTTTATGAATCTGGCGTTCCGGACAGGCGACCTCCTGACGCAACATCCGAAAGGAAACAATCCATGAACTCCACGCAGGCTCTGGCGCGCTCGGTCCGCGGCGCGGCGGCCAAATGTGCACTCGCTGCGAGCGCCCTTCTCTCGCTGGCAGGACTGACTGGCTGCTCCTTCTCACCCTCCGTCAACATCCTGGGGTCGTACTTCCCTGCATGGATCCTCTGCTGCGTGATCGGTGTGGCAGTCACCGCCGGTGCGCACCTTCTCTTCACCCGCTGGAAGCTCCTCGATCAGCTCTGGCCTACGGCATTGCTCTATCCATGCCTCATCTGCTTCGTCAGCTGCACCCTTTGGCTTGTCTTCTTCCGATAATGAGGTCCTGGTTTTGAACGACACACTCCAACCCAAGCGTTACACCCTGCGCGGACACATCATCAGCGGCTGCATCGTCGCTGCAGCCCTTCTGGCCGCCAGCGTGGTTCTGTACACCGTAACCAATTACCCTCGCACCGACGATGCTGAGGTCGTCGCCAACGTCATCGGCATGGCGCCACTCGTCGCCGGCCCCGTCGTCGAGCTGCCCGTCCACGATAACGACTTCGTCAAAAAGGGCAGCCTGCTCTACAAGATCGACGATCGCCCCTACCTCTATGCATTGCAGGATGCGCTCGCCGCACAGGAGCGCCTTGAGGGCGAGATCCAGAATGAGAGCCGACGCATCGCCGCGCAGGTCAGCACCGTCGATGTCGCCAGCGCAAGCAAGCAAAGCGCCGTCGCCAACGAGACACGCGCCGACGATGAGATCCAGGTCAGCGAAGCGGCCATCGCACAGGCTAACGCCGCGCTCACCCAGGCCCAGGCTGACGCCGACTACGCTGTGGGTAATCTGCATCGCATCGAGCCTCTGCTGGCAAAAGAGTTCGTAACCCCCGATGATGTACACCGCGCACGGTCCCTCGCCGAGGCCAAGACCGCCGCGGTCGAACAGGCGCGTTCCAATCTCTCTCTCGCTAAAGCCAAGCTGCTGGCCGCAACGGCCCAGAAGCAGCAGGCCATCGCCCAGCTCACGCAGGCTCAAGCGCAGGTCAAGGAATCCTCGCAGGCAGTTCTGGTCCTCGCTCCGCTGCTTGCGCAGCGCGAAAGCCGCGCCGCGGCCGTCCGGCTGGCACGTTACAACTATGAGCAGTGCAGCGTGGTCGCCCCCTTCGACGCTCGCGTCACGAACCTGACGATCTCCGAAGGCGAATACGCCAAGGTCGGCCAGCAGATGTTCACCCTGATCGACACCCGCACCTGGTGGGTGCTGGCCAACTTCCGTGAGACCCAGATCGATCACCTCAAAGTCGGCACACCAGCCGACATCTACCTGATGGCCGATCTTCACCACAGACTCAAGGGGACCGTCGAGAGCGTGGGATTCGGTGTGACCCCGGACCCTGACGTCGTCGGCAAACTCTCCCAGGGGCTTCCCGAC
>DASTSJ010000394.1:0-3175 GCA_035760765.1 Edaphobacter sp.
CAGGTCAGCTGGGCCGCCCTCCGGCCGACAGCAAGCAGGAATACCAGATGGCCGTCCGCGTGGTCGGGCGACTCTCCGATCCGCACCAGTTCGAAAACATCATCCTGAAGAACTCTCCGGATGCCGGGGGCCTTGTCCTTCTCAAGGACGTCGGGCGGGCTGAGGTGGGTGCCGAAAGCTACGACACAAGTCTTAAGTTTTCCGGCGGTGACGCCGTCGGTCTCGGTGTTCAGCAGCTTTCCAATGCGAATGCCCTCGAAGTGGATCGTCAGTGCAAGGCAGTTCTCAAGGAGCTTTCCAAGTCCTTCCCCCCAGGGTTGGATTACATAGTCGCCTTCGATACGACCACTGTCGTCAGCGATTCTGTCAGAGACGTTGTGGAGACGCTGTTTGAAGCGATTGTCATCGTCATCCTCGTCATCTACTTCTTCCTTCAGGACTGGCGAGCAACCATCATTCCGGCCGCCACTATTCCTGTCTCGCTGGTTGGAACCTTTGCCTTCATCAAGCTCTTCGGCTTCTCGATCAACTCACTCACGCTGTTCGGTATCGTTCTTGCTACAGGACTCGTCGTCGACGACGCCATCGTCGTGATCGAAAATGTGCAACGTCACATTCATGATCAGCAGTGTGACAGTCACCGTGCTACCTCGGATGCCATGGCAGAGGTGACTAGTGCCGTTATCGCGACCTCGCTGGTGCTGATCTCCGTATTCATTCCGGTCAGCTTCTTCCCCGGAACGACCGGCATTCTTTACAAGCAGTTTTCGTTGACCATTGCATTCTCGATTGCCATCTCGGCGTTCAATGCTCTTACTCTCTCACCCGCTCTTGCCGCCATTCTGCTCCGGCCCGAGCGAGCTCACGGGGGGTTGCTTGGACTCTTCGAACGCGGGCTGCAGAAGGTCATCTCCGGGTACGCCTACCTTGTCACCCATGTCGTTAAGCTTCGCGCGGTGATGCTTCTTCTCTTCGTCGCTGGGCTTGGTGCAACGGTCTACATGTACAACCATGTCCCGACCGCCTTCGTTCCATCGGAAGACCAGAACTACTTCATCAATTTGGTGCAGGCGCCTCCAGGAGCTTCGCTGGCGTACACCACCGAGCTGGCCGATCGTGCTGCCGCCGTCATCCGCCAGAATGATGACGTGTTCGGAACTTTCTCTGTCATGGGATTTTCGCTGGCAGGCGGAAGTTCGCCGAACTCCGGCGTCATCTTTGCTCCTCTGAAACCTATTGAGGAGCGAAGCAAGAAAGGTCCAGGGCATTCGGCTCACGATATTGTCGCCCAGCTTGCACCCAAGCTCTTCCAGGTTCCAGGAGGACTGGTTGCAGCCTTTGAACCGCCGGCCATTCAAGGCATCGGTTCGGTAGGCGGCTTCCAGTTCATGCTCCAGGATCAAGGCCGCAACACCTTCGAGGATATTGATCGCGTAGCGCATACCATGATCGCGAAGAGTCGCGATCCGCACTCCGGCCTGGTTGGCCTCTATACGCCCTACACCTCCAACGATCCTCAGCTCTTCGTTACCATTGATCGCGAAAAGGCAAAGGCGATGGGAGTTCCCCTGGCGCAGATCACCTCAGCCCTGGGAACCTACATGGGGTCGAGCTATGTCAATGACTTCGACTTCAATAATCGCTCGTACCGCGTATATGTTCAGGCGGACCAGGACTTCCGTAAGAACTCCAAGGATCTTCGTCAGTTTTACGTACGTTCCGACAGCGGGCAGATGATTCCCCTCGACAATCTCGTCAGTATCCGCGAGACCTCCGGCCCGCAGGTGATCTATCACTACAACATCTTCCGCTCGGCAGAGATCGACGGCGCTGCTGCTCCTGGCCTCAGCTCCGGTCAGGGTCTCCAGAAGATGCAGGAGCTCTTCGAGAAAAACAAGATCCAGGGCATGATGTACTCGTGGACTGGCCTGGCGCTCGAAGAGATCGAGTCCAGCGGCAAGGCAGCCATCATCTTCGGGCTGGGCCTGCTCGTCGTCTATCTCACGCTCGCAGCGCAGTATGAAAGCTGGGTCCTGCCCTTCATCATTCTGCTTGCCGTGCCGATGGCCGTCCTCGGTGCTCTCGCTCTGGTCTCGGCGAGAGGCCTCGTCGATGACGTCTACGTCCAAATCGGACTCGTCATGCTGATTGGTCTCTCAGCGAAGAACTCCATCTTGATCGTGGAGTTCGCCGAGCAGCAGATCGAACACGGAAAAGGAGTCATCGAAGCTGCGATCGTCGCCGCTGAACTTCGCCTGCGCCCGATCCTGATGACGTCCATCGCCTTCATCCTTGGCGTGCTGCCGCTCTACTTCGCAACCGGCGCAGGCGCGCTCGGTCGTCACTCCGTAGGAACCGCAATCGTCGGTGGCATGGTGCTCTCCACCGTCCTGAACCTCTTCTTCATCCCGGTTCTCTACGTCGTCGTCAAGAGCATCCTGGTTCGCTTCAGCTCCCGTCCACGTCCGCGCCCGGATGGGTGCGATGACGACACCAGTGATCTCGAGCAGCAGCAACTCACCATCTCGCAGTAGCTGTTTTACCCAACTGAAGAAAGAGCCCGCCATTAGGCGGGCTCTTTCTTTTAGTATGCAGAGTTCCGCATCTTTATGCATCCCAAATCGAATAATCATTCGTATTGACGAGGCTCTTCGCAAGGTACATGCTCTTGGTGGAAGCCGCAGGTATGTGCACGCAATCTATCGTCGAACCCAGACTTACTCCGATTGCGCCGGCCAAATCAAGCTGGCTCATGTGCCCTCCGGAGTTCTACGACGTGCAGTACGTCATCAACCCGTGGATGGAGAACAACCTCCATGCTGCATCACGCAGCCGTGCGATCGAGCAGTGGCGCAGACTCCACGAGGCAATCGCAACACTTGGGCCGGTTGAACTGATCCATCCTGCACTAGGTCTTCCTGACATGGTCTTCACGGCCAACGCAGGAATCGAACGAAATGGCGTTGTAGTACGCAGTCGCTTTCTCCATGTGGAACGCCGCAAGGAGGAGACCTTCTTCCGGGATTGGTTCCAGCAGAACGGATACACCATCATCGATCTCCCGCCAAACATCCCCTTCGAAGGCGAGGGCGATGCGCTGTTCTCCCACGATGCTTCCGTCCTCTGGGCGGGCTGCGGCATGAGGACAGATCAACGCAGTCATGCCTTCCTTGCG
>DASTSJ010000395.1:0-4542 GCA_035760765.1 Edaphobacter sp.
CGGTCATGGCGAAGTAGAGCGAGAAGAAGACTTGGGTCTTCTGTGCCATGTCCGGAGAGAGCGGCTCTTCCACCGGCCGGTGGGTCTTAGGGTTCAGCGGAGGATTGACGAACTCCGAGATGTCGAAGCTGGAGCCGGGAACGTGATGCTTCTCGAACTTCTCCGAGTACTCCACGTACTTCACGCCCAGGAAGACGAGCCCGAAGAGATTCGTCAGCAGAAGAAAGAGGACGAGCAGCCCGCGCTTGCGAACCTCAGCCGCCCACACGCCCAGTGCCATAAAGAAGCCGGAGGTGATCAGGATGGCTGTGTTGGCCGTTCCCAGCGGAATGCTGAGCTGGTTGGAGCCCGCCACGAAGGCCGGGTTATACCAGTTGCGATACAGCAGGTACGCAAAGAAGAGGCCGCCGAAGAACATGATTTCGGTCAGGAGGAAGAGCCACATGCCGAACGTGCCGGCCTCGCGCTGCTGCTCCTCCGTCTCGAAGTGGTGACGGTGCTGGGGCAGAGAGATGTGATGGTGCTCCTCTGCGTGAATGTCGTGTGCTGCTACGATCGTGTTATCCAACGGTCGTCACCTCTTGTTCCGTCTTGTGAGCGAGCCACTCGTAGTCGTAGGCCTCGTAGTCCACGACGGGAGTCTCGATGAAGTTCTCTGTCAGCGGAGGCGACTGAATCTGCCACTCAAGGCCGGTCGCCTGCCATGGATTATTGCCCGCGATCGCACCGTACTTCAACGACCAGCCCAGGTAGATCAGCGGCATCAGGAAGCCGATACCGAGCACCGTAGCTCCTGCTGTCGACAGCACGTTCAGCACCTGGAACTCGGGTGGGTACGCGTGATAGCGGCGCGGCATGCCCAGGTATCCAAGGATGAACTGTGGCATGAAGGTCAGGTTGAAACCGATAAAGCTGGTCACCGCCGAGAGCTTCGAGATCGACTCAGGGTACATGCGGCCCGTCATCTTCGGCCACCAGAAGTGCACGCCTCCGAGGAAGGCCATCAGCATTCCGCCCACCATGACATAGTGGAAGTGAGCCACGATGAAGTAGGTCTCAGTCAGGTGAATGTCCATACCCAGCGAGGCAAGGAAGACGCCTGTCAGACCGCCGATGGTGAACAGTCCGATGAAGGCAAACGCATAGAGCATCGGGGTCTCAAAGGTGATGGAGCCCTTCTGCAGCGTGAACGCCCAGTTGAAGATCTTGATCGCCGAGGGAACCGCCACCAGCATGGTCAGCAGTGAGAAGACCAGCGCCGAGTAGTTCGAGACACCCATGATGAACATGTGGTGCTCCCAGACGAAGAAGCCGAAGACCGCGATCGCAACCGAGGAGAAGGCGACGGCCGTGTATCCGAAGACGCGCTTGCGGCTGAAGGTCGAGATGATCTCCGAGATCACGCCCATACCCGGCAGAATCATGATGTACACGGCCGGATGGGAGTAGAACCAGAAGAGATGCTGGAACAGCAGCGGGTCGCCGCCCAGGCTCGGATCGAACACGCCGATGTGAATCGTGCGCTCCAGAACGACCAGGACCAGGGTGATGGCAAGCACCGGGGTGCCAAGCACCATCATGATCGAAGCAGCGTAGTTCGACCAGACGAAGAGCGGCATGCGGAACCAGGTCATGCCCGGTGCGCGCATCCGGTGGATCGTCACGATGAAGTTCAGTCCAGTAAAGATCGAGGAGAAGCCCGCGATGAAGATGGCCAGTCCAGCCGTGACCACGTGTGTGTTTACATAATGTGTCGACAGCGGCGTAGTAAAGGTCCAGCCCGTATCAACGCCGCCCAGGACCAGCGCAGCCAGCGTCATGGCGCCGCCAACCACGTACAGATACCAGCTCAGCAGGTTGATCTTCGGGAACGCCAGGTCCCTTGCGCCGATCATGATCGGTATCAGAAAGTTTCCGATCGTCGCCGGAACCGAGGGCACCAGGAACAGGAAGACCATGATGATGCCGTGCATCGAGAACAGCTTGTTATAGGTGTCCGATGCCACAAGGTCGGGCTGAGGCGTCAGAAGCTCCAGTCGGATCAGACCCGCGAAGATTCCTCCGATGAAGAAGAAGAACGTAATCGAGATCAGGTACAGCATCGCGATACGCTTGTGATCGCCTGTCAGCAGCCAGCTGAGAAGACCGTCTTCCGCGTTGATATAGTTCTTCTTCGGAATGGTCGCCGTCCGCTGGTCCGGAAGGTTGACGATGGTTGAACTGGTTGTACTCATGGCTTCACCACCCCTGGCGTCATCGGCGCCGCTTGGTTGGACTCTGACGTGGTCAGCGTCTGCTGCACACGGAAGTTCGTCTTGAGGGACTTCAGGTATTCCACCAGATCGATCAGGCCCTCTTCACTGATCTGCCCCTGGTAGGTGGGCATGATGGGCGCATAGCCCGCAGTCACGTGCTGTGACGGATTCAAAATCGCGTCACGAAGATAAGCTTCGTTGACAAGAACCTCGGAACCGTTCGAGAGCCGCAGCTTGGAGCCGTAGACACCGGCAAGGCTTGGACCGCGTGCCGCTGCATTGCCCGTGTGGCACGCGTTGCAGCCCATGCTGGCGAAGAGGCGCTCGCCGTTCTGTGCCAGCGACATGCCGCTGGTCGAACCCTGGGTCCACTTCTTGTAGTCGTCCGGCGAAAGCACCGTGACCTCACCGATCATGCCGGAGTGCTTGGTTCCGCAGTACTGGGTGCAGAAGATGTGATACGTTCCCGGCGTCGTCGCCTCGAACCACACCGTCGTATAACGGCCCGGGATCACCTCGCGCTTCACCCGGAAGTCAGGAATCGAGAAGCTGTGGAAGACGTCCTGCGAGATCATGGTCAGCTGGATCGGAACGCCGGTCGGTACGTGGAGGCTGTTGATCTCGTGCTGGCCGCCGGGATGCTCCGCCTTCCACATCCACTGCTTGCCCACCACGTAGATGTTCATCGCATTGGTTGGGGGATTGTAGATGCGGAAATAAAGCAGCGCACCCCATACAAAGCAGATCAGGAACAGGGCCAGAGGGATGATCGTCCAGGTTGCTTCAAGCAGCGTGGAGCCCTCGATCTGAGTCGCGACTGCGCTGCGCTCCTTGCGATAGCGAATGGAGAACCCAAAGACCAGTGCGGTCACCAGCACTAGACCGACGACGGTGATCAGCAGAAGAAAGAAGTAGAGCGCATCCGCATAAGGCGCAATCGTCGACGCCTCGCGCGGGAACAGCGCTGAGTTCGTGAGCCACTTCACCAGAAACTGCCAGAGTACGGGACTGATATGCATCGTTACCCTTTATCCATTCTCTTTCTTCGTCAAATCGTGGTCGCGTGCTTGTTTCATGTCCTTTCGAAACATCACGAACATGAAACCACCCAGGCCCGCCATCGTTACCACACCGCCCAGCTGGACCACACGGGCCACAATCAGCGAGTGACGGTTCGTCTGGGGATCATAGTGGTAGCAATAGGTCAGAATGTTGGCGACCGGAGATCCAATCTTGTTGCCCGAAGCCTCAATCAGGCCGAGCATAATGTCCTTGGGCGAGTACTCAACCCCGAGGTAGTACTGCGCCAGCT
This sequence comes from Edaphobacter sp., assembly GCA_035760765.1. GTDB lineage: Bacteria > Acidobacteriota > Terriglobia > Terriglobales > Acidobacteriaceae > Edaphobacter. The sequence goes on from DASTSJ010000395.1 coordinate 3,568, forward strand.
TTCCGTCGGTCGTTACCAGCTGGATTGAACTCGCATGCGCGTACTGCGAAAGCTTGCCATCCGGTCCCGGGACGCGCACATACCCAAAGCCGGTTGCATCCGCAAGTCGGTCGATCGCAGGCTTCTGACCCGTCAGGAAGTGCCAGCCGTTTGCCGTCTCCGGTCGTCCATACCGCTTGACGTAGTACGCCCTCTTCTTCGCAGCCAGCGCCGGAGTCTCGGTCGGATCGATGGACACGACGATCACATCGAAGTCCTTGCCCGGCGTCAGCTTAACCATCTCGAGCGCCCCGGCAAGGCCGTCCAGCTCCTCCGAGCACAGCATCGGGCAGTTGTAGTAGACCAGCGTCAGGATGGCGGGGTGCTTTCCGAAGTAGTCTCCCAGCCGCACCGTCTTGCCGGTTTCGTCCACAAACTGCGCATCGAGCGGAAGCTCCTGGTTGAGCTTCTGGGTGATGCCGACATGCTGCAGCACCTGCGGAAGCTGGTCTCCAGCGTTCTCGCCTTCCTGCTTGTCGCCATACCCGGAGACCTGGGCAGCCATCGTAGAGCACAGCAGTGCGCCGCCGAGGACGGCTAACGCCGTCGCCCGCCACGATCCCCGCATTGTGCTCCACTTCGCCATCTCTGCCTTTCAGAACCCTCTCCGTCCTTGACCCTCTTCTCTATCTTAAGCCGCCTCGAAGCTGCTCCGATAGACGCACCACCGATTACCGGACAGGTGTCAGCTGTGCGTGGGCCGCCTCTTCTGCGCGGCCAAAGTCCATCTTCTGCTTCCGTGCCTCAATCTGATCCAGCTCATAGCCGGTGCGGGCGAACCCGTTCGTCAGAGGAGTCTGGATGTGCGGTGTCGCATCGCCGAACATCTTCGGCTCCGTGCCCGCAGGAGCCGCGTGGACCGGAAGACCGCGCTGCGCGATCAGCTGCATCGCACGCTCGATCGGAATCCGGATCCCGTTCTCACCCGGGGTGCTG
>DASTSJ010000396.1:0-16441 GCA_035760765.1 Edaphobacter sp.
AACTCGAGGACTCCCTTCCACTGCTTGCGGGTAAGAACCGTTCCGAATCCCACGGGAGGTTTTTCCGGCGCGGGTGAGTCGGAGTCATGGAAGTAGGTGGAGTTGGCCCAGGTTCCGCTGACCCGCACGTAAGCCGGCCCGAGCGCTGAGGCCAGACGGCGGAGTTTGGCGTTTAAGAGATCGATGGGAGCGCGGTAGCGATAGAGCGAAGGGTCCATGCCGGAGGGCACGGACGCCTTCGCTGCATCGCTTGCGGCAGGCTGCTTCTGGCTCTTGTAGGGAGCCCAGAATCGTCCGCCGGTGACCTCGACCATCTCGATGTTGTAACCCTGAAAGCGCGGGCTGATGGTGGTGACGCGCGCGAGTGAGGAGACCGGAATGGTCTGCGCGGGAAGAAGGGGGACGGAGAGCAGAGATGCGACGGCTGCAGCGGTGAAGCTTATGATCTTCAACGATGTGCATACCCCGGCAAGAATTTTCTTTCGATGGGAGGTATAAGTGACGTGGGAGCCGATGTCAACCTTGATCGCGCCCGGTTAGGGCGGATCTGCGCGTCAGTGTTGTGCTTCGCGTGAGGAGTTCAGCTCATGCCAACCTATCTTCGCCGGAAGTGTCTTCGCGAGCTGCTCAGGGGTGAAACGATCACGCAGGTGCTGCATTGCGACCTGCGCCTCGGAGTACGCCATTTGAGTTTCGGTTCTTACGATACTCACGATCATGTCGGGTACGTGTTCCAGTGATTCGCACCGGTAGCCAATACGCGGCATCAGTGAAAAGTAAAAGTCTATGTACGGATTGGCTGTATAGACGATGGGCTTTCCATAGGCCAGAGCATCAAAGAATGTTCCACTGGCGCGAAGCTGAAAGCTGTTGGGAGAAGCAAGCCAGAGGGAATGGGTGATTTCCTGGGCTTGTGCGATGAAGTTTTCACGAGAGATAGGTCTGTCTGTTACTCCTTCCACGAAGGGACGGAGCCGTTCTACGGCTTCCCGATTTGAGAGAAAACCAATCAAACGAAACTTCACCGAGGGATCGATCTCTTTGACTCGACGCGCGACCTGCTCGAGCATGCGACCGTCACCGGTATTGCCGAAGATACCGAAGACAAAGGGTCTGTGATCTTTGCTTTGAATGGCAGGAAAGTGGTACGGGTGATCCATCGCACTCGAAGTTGCGAGAGCCTTTTGAAACTGCTCTGGGATGTATTGACGGATGGATTCGCCCAGCAAAAGATAGCGGAGTCCGGAGGGATGAGACATCTGTAGAACACGTTCCAACGAAAAAAGGCTGCTTGGAAAAGATTCTTTGGACTTGGACAGGATGCGATCCAGATCGCCGTGCAGTACTGCCCGCACCTGCAGTTGAGGCCTTGCCGAAAGGAAGTTCTTTAGATGAAGGAGCTGCATGCGGCTTATGGAGCAGAACAGTACACGATCGGCAGAAGAGGCAGCTTGCCGAATGGATCTCCTTGTTTCGAGCCAACGGGCAGGAAGAGATTTTGCATGAGGAACAGGAACAACCCGCCAGTCGATGCGTTCTGCTGGGATCGAAGTGTTTTGCTCTAGAATCTGCCGCACAATCCGGCAGTGCTCGGGAAAGCCTTGAAAAGATATCGGGCTGTCAGGATAAGCCAGCATAACCGCGTGGAGCAGAGCGGCGTTGAACGGTGCATGGAAGAGCCCTTCCATCTGGGGTTCGATTACAGCGATGGCGCGATCTGCCGGTTTGCTCACAGTTTTCTCACCGAGATTGCTTAGCTTCCGAGACTTGCCTTGGATTGGGAGATGCTCTTGATCAAAGCCTTCGGCTTCAAAGACTTCGGGATATGAAACATGCTAGCCACAAAAGCCCCGAACGTATCGCCGGAAAGACTGAGAGTGGCGGGGAGGACGTATGTGTTCATTACCAGTTCAGAGAGAAGCAGTGAAGCGGCCGCCCAGAGCAGGCCAAAATACCTGGCCGCAAAGTAGGTTGCCACGACAGTGATGCTGGTCCCGAAGAGATACCAAATGGCGAGCTTCTGGTGTTGATTGACGGCGGCCAGCAGGGTGGAGCTGGTGGACCAGAGCGAGTAGGCGATCACGACCAGGAGAAGGATACTCAGCAGTCCGCGACTGGGAGGAACGTGTCCCCCGGTCCAGTGGGTCAGGAACCAAGGACCAAGGGTGAGCATAGTCGCCACAATGCTGATGGAGATGAGCAGACCCATCTGACAGGAACGCCGATGCAGCGTGCGAGTGAGGGCGACATCATTGGTCCCGAAGGCTGAAGACAACTCCGGCCAGAATGTGTTGTTGACCATTTGCACCATTTGCAGGGCGACGCGGGAAACGGTACGTGCAGTTCCGAAGACAACGACTGCCGTAGGGCCAAGCGCATAACCGATGGCCATAAGGGTTCCCTGCAGATTGAAGGCGTTGCCGATTGGGAAGGCCATGAACGCGAAGGCTGGAGCGGCAAGACGGCGGATCTCGGCGAAGCTGGCATGATTCCAGCCATAGCGGATCCAGGGAAGATCCCGCCGCACCATGATGCAGAGCACCAGGGTAAAGAACGCATTCGCGGAGGCGTAGACAAGAGCCGTCACCCGAGCACCGCCGCCAAGACACACGGGGATGAGCATGGTGCCGAAGGCCGCGAGCGAGAAGACGCTTTTGATAAAGGACCCGTAGGGATATCGACCTACGCAGCGATATGCCGACTGCAGAAGGGATTCAAGCTGACCGAGGAGGACGGCACAACCCAGGTAGAAGATGATCCACTTGGTATCGCTGGGATTGATTGCGTGCAGTTTAAGCAGGCGCGCAGCAGGGGTGAAGTAGAGGGCAAGCCCGAGAAAGACAATGCAGGCCGAGCAGATGATGGTGATGAGCCACCAGCAACTCTGGAACACCCGCAGAGCGCCGTCGCGATCGCCGCGGGCCGTCATCATCGTCATCTCGTTGCCGGCGACGTTGCCGAAGCCAAAGTTGCTGACGCCCAGGTAAGAGGGTATGGCCGTGACGATCATCCACTCGCCATAGAGGGGCACGCTCCAGAAATGGAGAAAGACCGGCACCTGGACCAGCTGCACGATGGTGGTGGCCAGCTTGCTGATCCAGTTAGAGATAAAGCCGAGGACGAGCCGTCGTTTGGTCGAGTGATCCATTCAGATTCCGGTTAGAGAAGGCTGACGCTCGAACAGAGCGCAGCGAAGCTGTTACACGTAAAGGAGCGCATAAACCCCGCCCTATGATGAAGGATGCCAAGAGGGGCTTTCATCAAGTTGACGGAGGCGATGATCTCGGCTGTCTGTCCGGTGCTGAAGCGATCGGAGATGACAGTCTCGTCCGGTGGCCGAGTCTGGTTGAGGAGGGAGAGGATGGTCGCCTCAAGGTACTCTGCCTGGTTGTAGGTGGGGATTCCCACAGAGAAGGTCAAAGGCTTGGCCATTGTCCTTGATTGTACCAATCGGTAGGTTACTGGCGTGTCAGCGCTCATAGCGAGGGATGCCTTCCGGATCTGGTTTCGAATCCGACATGACCAATTATTTCGTCGTTTACAGAGAGTTCATCCTGAGCGGAGCGCAGCGAAGTTGAAGGATCTGCGGGATTTCTTTGTACACAGGCCCAAAGAAATGGGACGAATGTTGATCTCGTGATATGCGCGCAAGCGTGGCGCGCTCAAATCGAACCGCAGATCCTTCGACGGCGCGTCTCGCGAAAACTGCGAGATGCGCCGCTCAGGATGACACTTCTTGGGAAAAGCTAGCTTTGCGAGATCTCCATCAACCGAGTGTCAGTGCTCGCGCAGGCGGCGGTCGAGCTGAACCCGCTCGCCAAGCAGGTTGGTCAGCATGGCGTTGTCACCGCGGCGCTCGGCCTCGGCGATGAGGGCGCGGAGCTCGCGTTGACGGCGCTGGAGATAGCGGTGCTCCAGCGTGTGCAGTGCGCCTTCGACCTGCTGGATCAGGCTGAGCTGCGCGGTCTGCAGGTTCTCCGCGTCAGGCTGCTCGAGGGCGCGCGCCAGGAGCACGCGGCTGGGTTGGTCAGGTGCAACATCAAGAGGATTTTCAGGCGCTGGAGCCAGCGAGAGTGCTTCAAGAACGGCAGAGGATGGAAGACCGTCGTACCAGCCTGGATTCTCTGCGAGACGCGTCGCGGCAAGGGTCCGGGCCTGATCGCCTTCAGGCAGCACGAGTGCGCGCAACAGAATGCGCTCGGTCTCACTCGCTGGATCATGGCTGTGCGAGCGGACGCTCTCAACGCGCTGCATGGCGGCCTGGCGGAGCTCCTGGCGCAGGATAGCGGAGTCGATGCCGAGCTTCTGGGCGGCATCGGCGGCGAACTCATCTCGCTGCAGGGCTGAGGGTATGCGCCGGATGTGGGGTAGCAGAAAGTTCATCGCCTTCACCTTCGCGTCGGCGGTCCGGCCGGGATACTCCTGGCGGGCGCGCTCGATCAGGTAGTCGACATAGCGGCTGGCGGCGCGAACGGCGGCGGTGTACGCAGGCAGGCCGCGCTCGCGGATGTAGCGGTCGGGGTCGAGGCCGTCTTCAAGCAGAACGATGCGAACGTCGAAACCTTCTTCGACCAGCATGGCTCCGGCCTTTTCTGCGGCGTTGCGTCCGGCGGTGTCGGGGTCGAAGTTGAGGATGACCTGCTTGTTGGGCGTAAAGCGCGAGAGCAGCCGCACTTGGGATTCAGTGAAGGCGGTGCCGGAGGTGGCAACGACGTTGCGGATTCCGGCCATGTAGACCGAGATGCAGTCCATCTGGCCTTCCACCAGGAGAGCGAAACCAAGGTTGCGGATCTCAGCGCGTGCCTTATCGAGATTGAACAGCACATGGCCCTTGGTATAGATGGGGCCTTCAGGCGAGTTCAGGTACTTGGCGATGTCTCGGCCCTTCTCGTCCTGCGTGTCGAGTGCGCGGCCGGTGAACGCGATGGTCTTTCCCTGCTCGTTGGCGATGGGAAACATGATGCGCTTGCGAAAACCGGAGTAGAGCGGCCCCGGCGAGCCGTCGGCCTGCTCGCGCGATTTGAAGAGTCCGCTCGAGCGCATCATCTCTTCGTTGAAGTGCTGCCCGAGCGCATTACGCATGTGGTTGTAGTCGTCAGGAGCGTAGCCGATGCGAAACTTCTGGATGGTCTCTGCAGTCACTCCGCGCGTCGTGAGGTACTCGCGGGCACGTGCGGCTTCCGGAGATTTCAGCGCAGCTTCAAAGTACTGTGTGGCCGCTTCATGGATATCGAGCAGTTGGCGGCGAAGGCCGGCTTCACGCGCCTCTTCCGGTGAAGAGAATTCGCGCTTTGGCAGCGGGATGCCGGACTTCTGGGCGACGAAGCGAACGGCCTCGGGAAAGGAGATGCTCTCGAGCTTCATGACGAAGGTGAAGACGTCGCCCTTTTCGTGGCAGCCGAAGCAATAGAAGTATCCGTGGTTCGCGTTGACAGAGAAAGACCCGGTCTTCTCCTTGTGGAAGGGACACAGGCCCGTGTAGTTCTGCGCGCCGGTCTTACGCAGCTTGATGTACTCGCCGACGATGCGGACGATGTCGGTCTGCTGCTTTACGGTTTGGGCAAAATTGTCGGACACGGACGCTACGGTCAGTTTATTCGATCGCAGAAAGGTTGCTGCTGCGGGTGAGTGTGAACCGGGACGCAGGAGAAAGTTGCGGTGTCCAACGAGATCTTTGCTCTGTCCCAAAGACGATTTTCTGCTGCAGGGGCAAAACTTAGCGGGAGAAGGCGTGTCTATCTGGCTGTAGTTTCCTTGAGTAAGCAGCGATGCGGAGCTTGCTCGAACGCTTGAACTTTTTCGCTGCCCGGCTATGCAGCGATTCAGAAGGAGGAGGAAGAGATGCCTTCGACCAAGATGATGAAGATGATGCGGATCGCTGTGGTAGTAGCTGCGACGGTGGTTTCGTTTCCTGCGGCCACTTGGGCTTCAGTAAATATAGGGATTGGAGTTTCGGTCAACACGCCGCCTCCGGCACTGCCCGTGTATACGCAGCCGCCGTGTCCCGGAGACGGGTACCTGTGGACGCCCGGCTACTGGGCCTGGGGTCCTGCGGGATATTACTGGGTTCCGGGTGTATGGGTACGTCCGCCTGCTGTGGGCGTGTTGTGGACGCCAGGATACTGGGGATGGAATGGGGGAGCATATATCTTCCATGCCGGTTATTGGGGACCGCACATCGGCTTCTATGGAGGCGTGAACTACGGCTTCGGATACACCGGAGTCGGATATGAGGGCGGGTACTGGAGGGGCGGAGTCTTCGCCTACAACCGCGCGGTCAATAACCTCACCGTGGTCCACGTGACCAACGTGTATAACCGCACCGTTGTCGTGAACAACATCAACCGCGTGAGCTACAACGGCGGCCACGGAGGCCTGGCAGTACGTCCCACGGCACAGGAGCAGGCGGCCTTCAACGAGCGCCACTTCCAGCCGACGCCTAACCAGGTAGCGCATGAGCAGGCGATGCGTTCTGACCGGATGCAGCTGGCCTCCTACAATCATGGGCGTCCGCAGACGATGGCTATGTCGCGGGTCGGCGAGCGGCAGAACAACCAGCAGGAGCGGATTGCGAATGGTGTTCGCTCCGGAGAGCTGACTGCGGGCGAGACCCATAACCTCGAAGGCAAGGAAGCGCGGATCAACCGGCAGGTTCACAACGATCGGGTGGCCAACGACGGCCATCTGACTCAGCAGGAGCGCCAGCAGGTGAATCGCGAACAGAACCACGTGAGCAGACAGATCTATCGCGATAACCACAATGAGCGTGAGCGCAGATACTAGGCTGGCCATCACTGAAACGAAAGGCCCGGAGGAATCCGGGCCTCATTTTTGGTCGCCTAGAATAAAGATGTGAGCCCTGACATCCAGGACCGCATCGTGGTGGTGCTGGTCCGCGCAAGAAACTCGAACAATATCGGCGCAGCGGCCCGGGCGATGCATGACTTCGGATTTCGAGATCTGCGCATCGTGACGGAGTACGCCCCGCCGCTCGAGACGGCACGATCGGCAGTGGACGCCTCGAAGATACTTGCCGAGGCGAAGACGTTTGCTTCTGTCGCCGAAGCGATTGCAGACTGCACGCTGGTTGTAGGAACGACGGCGGTAGGCTCGCGCGCGCTGGAGCATCGCCTGGAGCTTCTGGCGCAGGCCGGGAGCAAAATCCGGACCGAAGCTGCGAATCCTGCATCGCGCGTAGCGATCCTGTTTGGGTCCGAGAAGACGGGTCTCAGCAACGAGGAGCTGAGCCATTGTCACTGGATCCTTACGATCCCCATGTACGAGCACGAAGAGATGCGCCATCCCTCGATGAACCTGGGGCAGGCAGTTGCGGTGTGCCTCTACGAACTGGTGCGAAATCCGGAGCAGACCAGCAATGTGGGGCTTCGGGAGGCGGCGCGGGCTGACGATGTGGAACGCTTCCTCGGACTCTTTCGTGAAGTGCTCGAGGAGACAGGTTATGTTCAGCGTTATCCGGCAAACGCCCGCGAGACGCAATTGCGCAGGCTCGTCCTGCGGATGGGCCTCACCGCGGAAGACATGCCGGTGTGGATGGGCGTGATGCGGCAGATGCTCTGGAAGATCAGGCAGGGCGAACAGCGCCGGGAAAAGCCGGACGCGCGGGAATGATATGCCGCTCCGGGCAAAACCGCAGATCATTCGACTGCGCGGCTTCGCCGCTTCGCTCAGGATGACACTTTTATATGGGCACACCGGATTTGGCAACGTGCATAAAGCAAGGAGAGAGCATGGTACGAGGGAAGATTGTGGCTGCCGGAGTAGCCGTTCTGCTGACCGCATCGGCGATAACGGCGAAGGCCCAGCAGGAGCGCCAGCTCACAAACGCGGACTATGCGCGCGCCGAGAGCTTCATGAACTACAAGGTCGACCCGCTTGTCTTTCATACGGTTGAGAATCCGGTGTGGATGAGCGATGGCCGCTTCTGGTATCGCGATCATGGGCGGGATGGAACGACCTTCATGCTGGTCGATCCTGCGAAGAAGACGAAGGGCGTGGCCTTCGATCACGCGAAGCTGGCCAGTGCTCTCAATGCTGCACTTTCTTCCAGCGGCAGCAAGCAGAAGCCACTCGATCCGCACCATCTTCCTATCAGCGAGTTCTCGCTGGCGAACAACGACCAGACCATCAAGCTGACCGTCGCGGACAAACACTGGGTCTGCGACTTTTCTGGTGCGGCTGCATGCGAACCGGATACACAACTCGATCTGCCGGAAGGACATGCTCCCATCGTGCTTTCGCCCGACGGCACGAAGGCCGCGTTCATTCGCAACTGGAACCTTTGGATCCGCGATATCGCGACTGGCACCGAGACGCAGCTTACGACGGACGGCGTCCAGGACTTTGGCTATGCCACCGACAACGCGGGCTGGCAGCACAGCGATCGTGCGATTGTGCTCTGGTCTCCGGACTCGAAGAAGATCGCTACCTTCCAGCAGGACCAGCGGAAGGACGGCATGATGTACCTGGTCCCGGTGACGAATCGCCACCCGAAGCTTGAGGCGTGGAGATATCCGTTTGTAGGCGACAAGAACGTCACCATGATCGAGCGCGTGGTGATCGATGTGGATACCCACAAGGTGGTTCGCCTGAAGTTGCCGCCGGATCAGCACCGCTCGACCATCTGCGACGATGTGAGCTGCAACGGCGGATGGGAGGACGTGCAGTGGAGCGACGACAGTAAGCGCATCGCATTTGTCTCCACGTCACGCGATCACAAGCAGGAGTGGCTGCGCGTCGCCGATGCGGAGAACGGCGATGTACGCGAGGTGATGACGGAGACGGCGCCCAAGTTCTTCGAGAGCGGAATCGATCACGTGAACTGGAAGTACCTGTGGGCAACCGATGAGGTGCTCTGGTTCAGCGAGCGCGACGGCTGGGGCCAGATGTATCTTTACGACGGCAAGACCGGCAAGCTGAAGAACCAGATCACGCATGGCGAAGGCAACGTGGCGCAGGTGTTGATGATCAATGCGTCGGATCGCACGCTCTATTTCGTGGGTGTGGGGAAGGAGAAGGGGCGCGACCCGTACTTCCGGCACTACTACAGCATTCGCTTCGACGGCAGCGGCCTGAAGCTGCTGACGTCGGAGAATGAGGATCACGAGATTTCGGCCTCGCCCGATGGCAGATACTTCATCGACGTTGCTTCCACTCCCACAACCCCGCAGACTACGGTCGTGCGCGATGCAGTGGGAGATGTTGCGCTCGATGTGGCGAAGCAGGACATCACAAAGCTTCGCGCCGTGGGATGGGTGCCGCTGACGCCCATCACCGTGAAGGCGCGGGACGGCAAGACGGACCTCTACGGATTTCTCTTCAAGCCGACGAACTTCGACGCTCAAAAGAAGTACCCCATCGTCAACTACGTCTACCCCGGCCCCCAGACGGGATCATGCGGAAGCCGCAGTTTTGCCGCGGCGCATAAAGATCTGCAATCGCTGGCAGAGCTGGGCTTTGTGGTCGTGTGCATCGACGGCATGGGCACGCCGTGGCGGTCGAAGGCGTTTCACACCTTCTACTACGGGGACCTCAGCGATAACACTATTCCTGACCAGGTGGCCGGGATGAAGGAGCTGGCCGCACGCTACCCATGGATCGACATCGATCGTGCGGGCATCTACGGCCACTCAGGCGGCGGAAACGCGACGGCAGCTGCAATGTTCAACTATCCGGACTTCTTCAAGGTCGGCATCGCTGAAAGCGGCAACCACGACCAGCGCGACTATGAGGATGACTGGGCGGAGAAGTGGGCTGGACTCGAAGTCATTAAGCCCGATGGCACCAGCAACTACGACAGCCAGGCCAACCAGAACATCGCGAAGAACCTGAAAGGTCACCTGCTGCTTGCGCACGGCACGATGGATGATAACGTTCCCATGAACAACACGCTGGTGCTGGTGGATGCGCTGATCAAGGCCAACAAGGATTTCGACCTTTTGCTGATCCCGAACGCGCACCATGGCTACGGAGCGGCTACGCCCTACATGACGCGACGGCGCTGGGATTATTTTGTGCGCTATTTGGCGGGTGAGAATCCGCCGATGGAGTACGAGATGATGCCGTGGGATAAGGAGCAGGAGGCCCTGCACGGACCGGCTGGGGTGGAGTAGGCAGGATTCGAGGCCCGACACGGCGGACTTGATCGTGAGCGATTTCTGCACATTTGAGAAGCGAGCACATCGGGCGCGAAGGCGAACCGCAGATCCTTCGACTTCGCTGCGCTCCGCTCAGGATGACACGTATCCCGTTTTGGTCCCCGACATTCTATGTTCTTCGGGTGCATAGCCTGTGAGGCTTAGTCTTTGACCTATTCCTGCTCGGACTTCTGCAGCTTGTCTTCCATGCGCGCCTGATTTGAGAAGCACTGCCTGGCCTTCGTGATGACGGCATCGGTGCTCTCTTCAAGGTCGTAGGCGATCTCAAGCACTCCCGGCACTTCGGCCGGAAGCTTGCCCGCGAGACGCTGGAATAGCTGCCAGTCGATGCTGCCTGAACCCGGCCACAGGTGTTCATCGCGCACACCGTGGTTGTCGTGCACGTGCATCTCGTGGATGCGGGTTCGCAGCAGCTCAACGGCGTGCTCCAGCCCAGACTGGCTGAGATGTGCGTGGCCAACGTCGAGGGTGATGCCGACGCTGTCGAAGTGTCCGATGTTCAGGATCGCTAGCAGGTGCTCCGGCGTGGTGACTTCGTTCTGCAGATTTTCAAGCAGCACCTTGACACCGAGCGGCTGCGCGAAGGCCTTGATGTGCTCGATGGCCGTCAAGGAGTTCTCGATGGCCCGCTCGTCCCAGGGATCGTCCTTGAGGCCGAGGTGCAGGGTGACGGCGGAGACGGGGATGAGCTCGGCCACATCGAGCGAGCGCTTGACCTCGTCCATCGCCTCGATCCTGCGGCCCTTCTCCGGATCGATGAGCGAGAGCGTGGGGCTGACGTGACGTGACCAGTTCTCCGACTGCTCGCGCGTGTAGATGGGCTGGTGCAATGTGGCGCCGACGCCGGTGTCGTTAAACCAGGTGGCAAACTCGCGGATGGCGCTGCGGTCGGTGTAGTCGAAGTGGTGCCGCGCGGCAAAGAGTTCGATGGTGCGGGCTCCCCCGCGTTCGAGTGCGTCCAGCAGTCCGGGGTGAAGCCGCTGGGAGAGAAAGACGTGAGTAGAGACTGCGGGAAGCATCTTGAGATAGAAGAGTACAACAGAGTCGAATGTGAAGATTTTCGATAGGATGGGCGCGGTATCTTTCGGAGGAGATGACGTGCGCCAGTTCCTGATCCTTAGTCTGTTGGCGGGTTCGCTGTGGGCGCAGACGCCTGCCAGCGCGCCTGCTCCAGCGCCTGACAACGCCCACTATGAACAGATGGTGAAGCGGCTGGCAGACTGGCCTGATCTTGCTCGCTACCGGCAGGCCAATGAGGAGCTTGGCGCTCCAAAAGCAGGCGAGCAGCGCGTGGTCTTTCTCGGGGCGTCGATTACCGACTTCTGGGGCAGAAAGTACGGCGAGTTCTTCCCCGGAAAGCCCTACGTCAACCGCGGCATCAGCGGGCAGGTCACCTCGCAGCTGCTGGTGCGGTTCCAGCAGGACGTAGTTCACCTGAAACCTGCGGCGGTCATCATCGCGGATGCGGGATCGAACAACATTGCGGGGAATGCGGGTCCGGCTACGCTCGAGATGTTCGAGGACGACATTGAATCGATGGTCGCGATTGCCCGGGCCAATCATATTCGCGTCATCCTGGCCTCGCTTCTTCCGGCGTCTCGATTTCCCTGGAAGCCGGAGGCGCGGCCAGCGAAGGAGATTCGCCGATGGAATGCGTGGCTGAAAAGCTATGCCGCGCAGCAGGGGATGGTATACCTGGACTACTACGCGGCACTGGTTGATGATGACGGAGGCTTGAAGCAGGAGCTTGCGTTTGATAAGGCTGTGCACCCCAATGCGGCCGGATATGCCCTGATGCAGCCGCTGGCGGAGAAGGCAATCGCGGAGACGCTGAAGAAGCCTACGCCGTAAATGAGATTTGTACTTCGAAAGGATGAACTGAAGATGCTTCGTGGAATCCCCGCACTCCTGATCGCCGCCTCGCTTACCGCGGCAGCCTATGGCCAGAACACCATTATGACCCCAGCCCCGGCGGCCGCTGCAACGCCTGCTCCCGTTGATCCGGCAAAGCAGATCGAGACCATGCAGAAGAAGCTGGACGACTGGGCGCAGCTCGCGCGCTATCGCGATGCCGACGCAACGCTCCCGCCGGCGGCCAATGGAGAGAAGCGGGTGGTCTTCTACGGCGACTCCATTACGGACGCATGGGCTAAGAAGCCCGAGCAGTTCTTCCCCGGCAAGCCCTACGTTGGCCGCGGAATCAGCGGTCAGACGACACCCCAGATGCTGGTCCGCTTCCAGCAGGACGTCGTCCACCTGAAGCCCGCCGTTGTGGTCATTCTTGCGGGAACGAATGACATCGCCGGCAACACCGGTCCCTCCACTCCGCAGATGATCATGGACAACTTCCAGTCGATGATCGATATTGCAAAGGCAAACAACATACGTGTTGTTGTCTCGTCGATTCTTCCGGCAGATCACTACAAGTGGAAGCCCGGGGTGCAGCCCGCCGAGCAGATTCGCCAGATGAACACACGCCTGAAGGACCTGTGCCAGCGCGAAGGTCTGGTGTATCTGGACTACTATTCGGCGATGGCGAACGCGAATGGCGGACTGGATCCCGATCTCGCACTCGATGGTGTGCACCCAACAGCGAAGGGATATGCGATCATGTCTCCCCTGGCGGAAAAGGCCATCGCAGAGGCGCTGGCCCGCTAGACAGCAGAAAGGAGCACCTGGAATGGCGAAAGAGACGGTAAGACCGCCGTTACCTCCCTTCACCCGCGAGACTGCCGTGACCAAGGTACGAGCCGCTGAGGACGCATGGAATTCGCACGATCCCGAGCAAGTCTCGCTGGCCTATACGTTCAACAGCCGTTGGCGGAATCGGTCGGAGTTTCCGCAGGGCCGCGAGCAGATCGTGGAATTCCTTACGCGCAAATGGCAGCGTGAACTTGAGTACCGGCTGATCAAGGAGTTGTGGGCTTTTAGTGGCGCACGCATCGCCGTGCGTTTTGCCTATGAGTGCCACGATGTAAACGGCCAGTGGTGGCGCAGCTATGGCAATGAAAACTGGGAGTTCGACGAGAACGGCCTGATGCGGGTGCGCCATGCGAGCATCAACGATCTCGCCATCACCGAATCAGAGCGGCTCTTCCACTGGCCGCTCGGGCGCAGGCCCGACGATTACCCCGGCCTTAGCGAACTGGGGCTGTAACAGACACTTGATTTGCCGTTTGCTGGATCCAGTATTTCGTAGTGAGCGTTTTGTAGTGAACGTTGTACAGGCGAACACCAGGAGAACGGGATGCCCTACCTTACCGTCGGGAGAGATGCAGGCAACATCGATATCTACTATGAGGATCACGGCGTCGGCAAACCGGTGATCCTCATCCATGGCTTTCCACTCAGCGGCCGATCGTGGGAGAGGCAGATTCCCTCCCTCATCGAGAGCGGCCATCGCGTCATCACCTATGACCGGCGCGGCTTCGGCAAATCCTCACAGACCATCACGGGCTACAACTACGACGTCTTTGCAGAAGACGTGCGCAAGCTGATCAAGCATCTCGACCTCAAGCAGCCGTCGCTCGTCGGTTTCTCAATGGGCACCGGCGAGGTTGCCCGTTACATTTCGCGCTACGGATCGCACAACGTCGACCGGGCGGTATTCATCTCCGGCATCCCCCCGTACCTGGCGCAGACTCCTGAGAATCCCGCAGGCCTGTCGCAGGATGTGCGTGCCCAGATTGAAAACGCGATCCGCCAGGACCGCCTCACCTTCCTGACAAGCTTCTTCGAGACGATGTACAACGCCGATGTGCTGCTTGGTTCACGGCTGACCGAAGAGGAGCTACGTTATAGCTGGAACGTCGGCTCCATGGCATCGCCGTCGGGCACGTTGCAGTGCGTCGGTGCATGGTGGACGGACTTCCGCGGCTGCGTCTCGCGCATCGACGTGCCCACGCTCATCATCCATGGCGATGAAGATCGCACGGTGCCGCTCGAAGGAAGCTCGCGACTTTTGCAGAAGGCCATTCGCGGCAGCCGGCTGGCGATTATTCAGGGTGCACCTCACGGCTTGCTGGCGACGCATGCCGATAAGGTCAACCCGTTGCTGGTCGATTTTTTGCGATAGCGGATGTGAATCGATGAGGCCGTCATTCTGAAAGCAGTGAAGAATCCCTGTCTTCTGCCCGGAGCACTATAGCCGCCACAGGCAAAATACAGGGATTCTTCGCGTTGCTCAGAAGGACGAGTTCGAGGATTACTTCACGGCATTCACCAGTTCGCGCAACGGATCGATTACGGTGAACACGACCAGCTCCTGTGGCTTGCCTGCGGCGTCCAGTTCAGCCAGGGCGGACTTCTTCCATCCTGCCGGAGCCTTCTTTCCGCCGAGATAGCCCAGTGCCTGCTGTCCGATGCGGCCAAGCTGAGCGAACTGCACAGCGCGAGGACGTGCTATCGCGAGCAGCGGCGAGTGATCCATCTGGGCCTGCACTTTCGGTGCTGCAGCGCTCCAGCTCTGGAACATGGTGCTCAGCTGCGTGCGCGCATCGCTGTTTGCCTTCGGGGACTTCAGCAGATCGCGAACCAGTAGCGCCACCTCGTGCCGCGACGGCGGATCAGGCCGGACTGCATCGACCAGGTTGTCCATCGGGGTCAGCGCGGAGGTGTGCTGCTCGTGATAGCGCTGGCCGAATGTGACCGGCTGCAGCACCGAAGAGAAGACGCGAAGCGCATCGATGTTCTCCGTGCCTGCAAGCTCTCGCAGCGCCGCTCCTTCGTGCGTCAGGTGCCTTGTCCCAACAGCCTCAATGCGCAGCGACTCCACTCCAAGGCGGCGGTACATATCATCAACGTCGCGGATATTCTCAGGCGACCACAACCGCTCTGCCACGGCTGCAGCCCGCGGCCAGATGCGCGAATCGATCGAGAGCGGAGTGACGTGCTCGCCCCACATGCAGGCCTCGCCGCCCAGCACCAGCTTGCTCTGCTCCGCCGAAAGTCCCGAGCCCGGAGGCAGCGGATCGGCGAGGTAGTGCTCCTCGGCCGACTTCATGTGGTCCAGATAGTACGGCTGTGACAGGATGCCCTGATAGCCGCGCTGTGCAGCATCATAGAGCGACTTCGCGCCGCGCCACGAGTGAATGATTGCGTCGGTCGGCAGCGCCGGATTCAGGATCTCGTCCCAGCCCACCATGTGCTTGCCGTGCTTCTTGGCCAGTTGCAGCACGCGCTGCGAGAAGTAGGTCTGCAGCTCTTCGGTGGTCTTGAAGTTGTGGTCTTTCATAAAGGCCACAACGCGGGGATTGTTCTTCCACTGCGTCCCCGGCGTCTCATCGCCGCCAAGGTGCAGGTAGGGGTCGGGGAAGATCGTCGCCATCTCACCGAGGAAGGCATCGATGAACTGGTAGGTGCTCTCCTTGGTAGGATCCATCGCGACCTGCTCCACGCCAAACTCGCGACGAATCGTATACGGTCCCGGATCGCTCGACAGATCGGGATAGCCAACCAGCCAGCTGCGCGTGTGGCCGGGCATGTCGAACTCAGGCACGACTCGGATGCCACGCGCGCGGGCGTATGCCACAATCTCGCGAGCCTCGTCCTGCGTGTAGTACAGCCCGTCCGAACCCTCGCCCGCCAGCTTGGGGTACAGCTTGCTCTCAATACGGAAGCCCTGGTCTTCCGTCAGGTGCCAGTGGAAGACGTTCAGCTTGACCGCGGCCATCGCGTCCAGATTGCGCTTGATCACCTCCACGGGCTCAAAGTGACGGCCCGCGTCGATCATCAGCCCGCGCCAGTGGAAGCGCGGCGAGTCTTCGATCTGCACCGCCGGGATGATGAATCCGTTGCCGCTCGCTTGAACGAGCTGCAGCAGCGTCGTCATGCCGCGCATCGCGCCAACAACGGTGGCGGCGTGCAGTTTGACGCCACTGGACGAGACGTTCAGGGTGTAGGACTCGTCCTCGTCAATCGACTGGACCTCTTCCCCTGCTCCGTCCACATCGATGTTCAGGGTCGAAGCATCGCTGGTCGTCAACGTGCGCTGGCGCGGAACCCCGGTCTTGCGCTCAAGCTGCTCGAGCGTGCGGTTGACCGCGTCTTCCAGGCGCTGATTCTTGAAGTGCGGCAGCCCCACGGTCACCGAGGCGTTCCACGGCAACGCTCCGGAACCCACGGTCAGGTGCGCCGGTTCGGGCATCAGCGTGTTCACGAACGTGGACTGGGCAGCAAGTGAGGGCGAGAAGCCGGGCATAAGCAGGGCACCACCAAGCAGCGCAAGAGCGATAGGACGCTTCACAGTACAGGTCTCTCCTTCGATC
>DASTSJ010000397.1:0-3865 GCA_035760765.1 Edaphobacter sp.
GAGCAGAAGCAGATTATCTTCGATCCGATTCCGCGCCTGGATGGGATTGAACCTTCGGATGATCCGCTGCTCGAACTGCGCGCTGCAGTCTATCTGATCAGCGGGAGAAGACGGAGAGCGGCACAGTAGTGGTGACTGCCCGGAGAGAACCGCAGATCCTTGTGCTGCGCCCTTTGGACTTCGTTCAGGATGACACTTTGAGGCATTTGGCTGGAAGGATTCTGGTGTTCCCGTTTCGTTGGCCGGAACGGTTTGAGCTTTGCTCGAACGATCTCACCTTAGGCGCGATAAAGTTGCGCCGAAGATGGGGCACCCGGGGCGTCTTGATTGGTAATGTTTAGGCGGCGGCGATCATACGCGACAGGCCATCCTGTTCCTTGCGGGATTCTGCTCCGATCGTGAAGGCGTCGAGCACACCGGTAGAGAGTGCATAGCGAATGGCTTCGGCGGGGCGGTCGCGGAGGTCGCCCTGGCCCAGGATCTTCATCCCGACGATGCCTTTGCCGTCGGCGCGCATCTTTTTGATCTCCTTGATGACGGTGGACGGGTCTGCGTCCATATGGGAGCCGATCGGGTTGAGGCGCACGAGGTCGATATCGACCCATGGTGATGCTGCTGCTGCACGGAGTGCCTGGATGGTGTGGCAGGAGCAGCCGTGTGCGCGGATGACGCCTTTTTCTTTCGCTTCGGAGAGGACGTCCATGGCGCCGCGGTAGCGTGTCGTCCAGTCGCCTTCGGTGACGCAATGGATCAGTACGATGTCGATCATCTCCACGCCGAGCTCACGGCGATAGCGGTCGAGGTCCCGGCGCAGACCTGCGGCATCGCGGGTGTCAGATTTGGTCATGATGACGACCTTGTCGCGCGGAAGCTGCCTGACGGCGTCACGGACATTAGGGTGCGAGCCGTAGGAGTCTGACGTGTCGAAGAAGCGCAGGCCATTATCGTGGTAGCCGTCGAGCAGCAGGCGAGTGAAGGGGTTGGAGCCCAGGCGCGTCTGGTTGGAGGATCCACCGAAGCCGATCGTTCCTGTTCCCATTGCGAGCCGAGAAGTTCGGATACCGGTCTTGCCCAGGGTAACTTCGTCCTGGGCGGTGAACTTTTTCTGCAGCGGCTCAAGGCCGAGCATGGCGGCGGGGGAGTTGCTGGCGAGCCAGGCAGCCCCGAGACCTTTGGCGGAGCGGCGAAGGAAGTCTCTCCTGAGCATGACGGCACCTCACTTGCGGGTTAGGATACGCTCGCATGGCTCGGAATGGCTACGCGCTCAGTAAATTCTCAGGGGAGATTTTGTGATGACACGCACTGAGAAGACAGGTGGCAGTTAGCACATCCTATGACAGAGCACGTATGTTGGAAGAGAGGAGATGATCTGCATGCGACTGACAAGTAACAGCTTCAAGGACGGGGACGCAATTCCGGGGGAGTTTGCCTTTGCGGTGGCGGACGCGAAGAGTCATGTGAGTAGGAGCAACAACAGGAATCCTCACCTGGCCTGGAGCGATGTGCCGGAGGGTACGGAGTCGTTTGCCCTGATCGTGCATGATCCTGATGTTCCGAGCAAGGGCGACGATGTGAACAAGGAAGGCAGGGAGGTGCCGGCTGATCTTCCGCGGGTGAACTTTTATCACTGGATTGTGCTCGATCTTCCGCGCGACTCACGCGAGATTTCGGCAGGAAGTCACAGCGACGGGATTACCGAGCGTGGCAAGCGCGGACCCGCCGGTCCGCACGGCCTGCGGCACGGAATCAACAACTACACTCAGTGGTTCGCAAGCGATCCTGCGATGGAGGGCGATTACTACGGGTACGATGGGCCGTGTCCTCCGTGGAACGATTCAATCGTCCACCACTACATCTTCACGCTATATGCGCTGGATGTGGAGAGGATCGAGGTGGACGGACACCTAACCGGCGACAACGTCGAGAAGGCGCTCGAGGGCCATATTCTCGCGAAGGCGACCCTTACGGGCACATACACGCTGAATCCGCAACTGGCGGCCAAGTCTGCCTAGGAAGATCAGTGCTGGCGCGAAGAGTTCCTCTGCCAGGCGCTGGTTTCAACGATGGACCGGGCGGCCTTCCGATCTTTGCAAGCTTCCCGGTCCTGCCTGAAATGAACTTTTTCGCCCTTCGGTGTACTCAATCCCGCCGCGCTCGTTACACTTGAGTGCATAGCAGATTGTCGTCCTCTGACACCTTTTGAATAAGTAAGGACCCTTGTAGATGAAATTGTGGTTTGCGGTTGTGCTCTCGGCATTGTTTTTGATTCCTGTCTCTTCTCAAGCGCAGATCGGGCTGTATGTGAATCCGATTGCTGTTCGGGTGAGCAACTCGCAGCCGGACTCCGGGCCGTTTGCGTTCCTTGGGGACGGCACGACGTCGCGAACCTTCTGGGGAGCCAGCATCGGAGGGTACTACGACCACTTCCACAAGAAGAACGTCGATGTGGGCTTTGACCTGCGCGATGTCTACGTGGGTGCAAATAACGCCCGCCTCAATGATTTTCTGATCGGCGTACGCGTGGTGGCAAAAAATATTTCGCCCAAGTGGCGTCCTTATGTGCAGCTTTCCGGCGGTGCCGGCACAACCCGCGCCCCGCATACCTCAGTCCGCGTGAGCAGGGGAACATGGGCGGTATACGGTGGCGCTGACTACAAGCTAGGCAGTCATGTCGACCTGAGAGCGATTGAGGTCGGCTACGGTTCGCTGGCGACGATGAGCACGGCCGCGATCGGCAACGTCACAGCCACCTACCCGAACTCCAATCTGCTGCAGGTAAGTGCTGGTCTGGTCTTTCGTATTCGCTAGATCTTCTGGCGAGCCGTAAGGCGCATCATCATGGGATCCCGCGGGCGCAGCGTGATCTTTGCTTGCGGGACCGGTGGTTCTGAGCCCAGGTATGTCATACGCCAGCGTGAGGCGATCGTCGCGATCGCCAGTACGCCCTCCATCCAGGCGAAGCTCTCACCGATGCACTGTCTTGAGCCTGCACCGAACGGGAAATAGGCGAAGCGAGGGCGAGCGGCCTTGGCTTCCGGCGTAAATCGGTCGGGATCGAAGCGCAGCGGGTCTGGATAGAACTGGGGCGTCCGGCTGACCATGTACTGGCTCATGAAGAAGTGCGCTCCCGGAGGAATGCAGTACGGACCAAGCGTAATGGATTTGGTCGAACGGCGGCCCATCGCCCACGCCGGAGGATAGATCCGCATGGATTCGGCGAAGACCTGCTCGGTATACCGCAGCGCCGGATAGTCGGCGAGGGTGGGAAGGCGGTGGCCTCCCTTGCTGTCCCCCAGAACGGCGTCGAGCTCCGCGTGCAGCTTTGCTTCTGCCTCCGGATTCTGTGAGAGCAGGTACCAGGTCCAGGCCAGCGCATTTGCGGTTGTCTCATACCCGGCGAGGAAGATGGTCAGCACCTCGTCGCGAATCTGCGTATCGGACATACCTGTGTGCTCGCCGGAGGCATCCGGTTGCTCATCGCGGCTGCTGATCAGCATGGAGAGAAGATCGCCCTTGTCGACGCAGGTACGCTTGTGCTGGTCGATCAGCCGGTTCACGACACGGTCCAGCCGCGCCTTGGAACGGCGGAACTTCATCACGCCGGGAATGGGAAGGTGCAGCACGCTCTCCATGCGCGGAAAGGCGACGAGGAAGTTGTAAAGGTCCATGATCGTGTTGACCTCGTCATTGATGCGGCGGATGTCGTCGGTGACTTCTGTATCGAAGAGCGTGCGAGCGACAATCTCGAGCGAGAGAGCCATCATGGCGGCGGAGATGTCCAGCTCTTGCTGGTCCGCCCAGGCGGCGGAATGACGATGGGCGCTGGCGACGATCTCATCGCCATACGCCGCGATGCGCTGGCGGT